>JBGSHH010000429.1:0-14105 GCA_041752355.1 Pirellulaceae bacterium
CTTGAGCGTGAACCGGCCAGCCTGCGCGATAGCTATGGCGGCGAGTTTGGGCAGCGCTGCTTACTGGCGCGGCGGCTGATCGAATCCGGCACGCGGTTTGTCGAAGTGTCGCACAATCTCAACTTCCTCAACGGCACCGGCTGGGATGTGCACAACGAGGGGATCTTGAAACAACACGAACTGATTCAAGAACTCGATACCGCGCTAGCAGCACTGGTCAGCGACTTGGAGCAAAAGAAGCTGCTCGATAAAACGCTAATCGTCGTCGCCAGCGAGTTTGGTCGCCCTGCCGGTTTCGATGGCGGCGGTGGCCGCGGGCATTGGGGGAAAGCGTTCAGCGTCGCGCTCGCAGGCGGCGGCTTGAAGAATGGCCTTACGATCGGCGAGACGAATGATCTAGCGCAAGAGATTGTCGCCCGGCCTGTGTCCGTCCCCGATCTGTTCGCCACCATCTGCTGTGCGCTCGGCATCCATCCTCATCACGAGCTCTACGCCGGCGAACGCCCCGTGCCGATCACGGATAATGGGGAGCCAATACGGGAATTGTTTGGGTGAGATTACTGGGGATCGCGCGAATCGTAGGGTGTGGCGAGGAACGAGCCGCACCAGCGAGCGATCCCGCGACGGCGGAAAGAGAACCACCAAGACACCAAGGCACGAAGAAGTGGAGTAAGACATGCTCTCGTAGCGATCCACCAAGTCCCCGCATTTCGTCGTGTCTTGGTGTTTAACCTGGCCTTTGATAGCTCGTGTCAACGAAGCGACAATCCAAACGAACAATCTCCGCCATAAAGAATAGACGATCCGTTCCCGCAATGGCGGAAGCGATGGCGGAGTTCGGTTTGTTGTTCGATGGTGTCCACGAACTCCCGCAAGGTAATGTCTTGGGAGCGAAAGTGAATTGTTTTGTCAGATCCTTCTTCTGGAACCCGCACATGGACGTACAGCGGGAGCCAAGTGCGTAGGTTCTCTTGATCAGCCAAATCCGCAATCGAAACTTTCGTGTGGGGCAACTTAATGGGGCGATCCAGAACGCCTTCCACTGTCTTAACGGGTGCCAGCAATGCCAAAATCACGACGATTGCTGTTGTCAAAACATAAATCATCACGGTCAGTCCACCGCGGCAATACTTGTCTTCCGACTTCCACGCCCATGCGACAATAGCGAGCCAAGGAATCCAAAACAGAATCACACCCAATGGCATTGCGACAATCAGCGCCGCCAACAAGAGCGCAATCGCCAAATGCAGTCCAGCGCTGCGCAGACGGTTGAATGCTTGGGCTGACATTACGCCTACCCTCGGTGAAGACGAGAACGACAAGCTTTTACAATTGAAATCGTAACTCCGCACGCAACGTCTAGCAAACGAAATGGTGCCGTTGAAATACGCCTCATTGCCTTCCTTGGTGCCCTTTGTGCCTTGGTGGTAACCCCTGTCTTGGCTCACCATAAGGCGTCGTTGGTGTGCCGCGCACCCCCTACTTTTCTTGCTCTATGATCGCCAACACTTCGGAAAAGTCGTTGAGATAATAGGTGGTCGCGCCGTTGGGATTCACGGCGTTGCGGTTGTTCGCCTCGATACTCAACACGGCGCCACGTTCGTCTTGAAGTAGTTTGCCATACAGCCAGTAATACCCGCGTTTGTCATTCACTTTGAGATAGAACTGACGCGAAGTCTGGGGATGATTCTGGCTTATCCTGCCCGGACGACAATGCTTCCAGTGGCCCACCAAATCACTAATTTCCTGTGAAGAAGTAATCGTTTTGCGCCGCGGAAGATTATCGAGTTCCGCCTGACTAAAGGGCATGTATCCCACGGTCGGCTCCACCACTTCGATGGAAAAGATCGTGTTGGGGGTCACATGGCCCGAGTGTGTGGCCTCCAGGAAATCAGGGCCGGCGGTTGTCCCGGCAATGAGAGTGATATATCCGGCCCACAAAAAGCAACCAACTACAATCGAGACGACAACCCAGAGTAACTTGGAGTTGCGCGACTTGATCCCGCTGCGCTTGTCGGTCAGGTTCGCATTGCCGACTTTTTCCATAAGGAATTCGCCTTGTGGACAAGATCTTATCACGATCAATGGTAGGCGGCAAACTGCTGCCGCTCACACCTGCGCTACCGATGTTTTGCTATCATAGCACCAGGGACGGCAAGGCCCTGCGAAATGCTGTGAACGCGGAGGAACGTTGTGATCCGCTACCGATCCACCTATGCCGCCATGGCGATAGCGCTTTTGGTTTGGCTGCTGGCCAATGTGCCCGGCCAGGCAGTGCATCGCCCTGGAATCGATACCGGCGGACCTCAGGGGCCGCAGTTCGATCTCGTGCGATATTTTGAACATGGTTGGCCGTTGGTCTATCTGCGCCGCTTCGGCGCGTGGCAATCGTCGCCTTGGCAACCTTGGCCGGATGTCGAGGAGTTTGCTTGGTGGCCGCTGCTGTTCAATGTGCTGTGTGGCGCGGTATTCATCGGCGCGGCGGCGTTGTTGTTTGATCGTTGGCGGCACAATCGGCCACGCTTGTTGCAATTCACGCTGCGCGATTTGCTGATCGCGACCGTGCTGGTGTCGTTAGCGGGCGGATACTATGTTGCGCATCCGGCGCAGCGCAGGAAGGAAATCGCCGCGCTGGAAAAGATCGACGAGGCGTCGCTGGATTTCGTGCGCGTTCACAATTGCTACTGGGAGTCAGGCGGTCCCACGTGGCTGCGCGACGTGCTTGGCGATGAACCGCTGGCGATGCTCAACCATCCCGTGGCGATCGAGATTCAAGGAGACAAGGCGATCCGCGTGCTCGATCGTTTTCCGACGCTACGGGAAGTCATCATCCTGGGCCCGGTGAGCAACGAAGGGCGCGCGGCGCTGTCTCGCCTGCCTCATCTGGTCGCCATCGATGTGCCGGTCGCAGGCTTCTGGGAAATGGATGAGCCGACGCCGTTGGTGCACTTGCGCGGACTCAAGCTGCGCGACGCCACGGTAAGCGCGATCAGTCTCCGCAACTTGCCTGCGCTGGAAGTGCTCGATTTAAGTCACGCCAAAATCTCCGGCGATTGGGCGACGGAGGTGAGCCAATTGCCGCAGCTTGTTTGTTTGCATGTCGCGGGAACGCCACTGACGTCGAGCGATGTGCGGCAGCTCGCCAAATGTCCGGAACTACGGGAACTTTGGCTCGACGCCGCACAACTAACGCCGGAGCTAATCGCCGAGCTATCCCAACTGACGCAAGTAAAGGATCTGGCGATTGTCGGCGAATTGTCAGACGCAGAACTAGCGAGCGCCCAAGCCGACTTACCTTCCGTGCGACTCAAGAAGTGGCCCTAGGATCGGGCAGTCAACGATTGTTGTTGCGGAATGCCACGACAATCCAGCGTAGAATCACACAAAACCAAAGTACCACGCCAATCGCGTTGCCGTTGGCCACCAGCATGAACCCGCAAATCGTGAGTATCACCGAGACAACAACGTTAAAAAGAAAAGTGGCGTCCACGCATTCGCCTGCCTGGCCTGGAGCTGAACCGTCGGCCGTAAACGGGTGTGATCGTTAAACTCGCACGTGCTTATACCATGCATCCCAACTTGGGCCAATCAAAAAATGCACCGGTCCGCTCCAACGTTTGTTAGAGTCGTCCACGCATCCTAGCGCGAGGCATGGTGGAACACCTAGTGCACCGGCGCGAGTGCAGCCCGTGCTGCAGCGGTCGAAGCAGAGTGGCTTAGAATGTCTGCGTGTAGTTTGTTTTATATGGTAAATATGTATTGACAATTTGTGGCTTTGTTGTTAGAATGAGGCGTGGCTGGTTTCGAGGTGGGACTTCGTCGGTCGTCGCATACCACCATGCCGTTTTGTCGGATGCCGTCAAAAGATACTGGGGACGGAGCGGGAAGTTCAGCCTGTCGCCGGCCCTTGTGAAAAAGCGCATTTTACAAGGCGACAGAATTCCACGTGTCGCTGTAAGGTCATTTCCAGTAAGCGATTACGAAAATGCGGACAGGAAATTTGGCCTTGTGCGAAAAAGGAACGGAGACGACAGGCGGGATCGCCATCGCCATATTTGGGGGGTATCTGACGATACATCCTTCTGAAGGTAATGGCTTGCTCGCGGGGGCCTGCGGCGCTAGACTTCCGGTCCAGCGGCGGCCGGCTCCAAGCTCGACTTGATGTCGCGTGCAAACGCCGATCAAGTCTCTCTGGGGTTACCCCAGGGGATCGTGCAGAGTTCGTTTTTCCGTCGCGCGAGCGACCCCGCGACACGCCGCGGAAATGCTCGCGCCCGACCTGTCTCGTTGGAGTCTGTCGCCGCATTTTTTTGAGTCGCCCAACGCATGATCCCGCCTGAACCGTTTCTGAACGCCCTTGCGGAAGCTTTCGCAGGGGGCGATTGGCAACTCGCGAGTTTGCTATCGAGAGCCGAAGCGCGACTGGGCAAGCGATATCGTTGGATGCCTGCGCTTGTCAAGCGCTTGCTCGGCGCAATTGCTGTCATTGCTCCCTCGTCAGCTGTCATTCGCGAGTTTCTCGCGAGGGATCAATTGCTGGCGCGCCACTATCGCAACGCGATTACGCGCGGTGAATCGTGGCCAGTGCCATTCATTCATCATTTGCGTGCGGAGTACAAAGCGCCCCAATGGCTCACAGGCGATGGAGTTTCAACCATCGCCAACCCGTCGCAATTGGGATTGTTTCTGGGGCTCACGCCGTGGCAAATCGATTGGTTCGCCGATACGTTTCGCGATCAATGTCATCAGCCTGCTGACCCGCGACAGCATTATCAGTATCGCTGGTTGGCCAAGCGCAGTGGCGGCTATCGCTTGTTGGCCGCTCCCAAAAGCAAACTCAAGGCGATTCAGCGCGATATCTTGTTTGGCATTCTCGCTAGCGTGCCGCCGCACTCCGCCGCGCATGGCTTTCGCGTGGGGCATTCGACGCGCACGTTCGTTGAGCCGCATGTCAAGCAACACCTGGTACTGCGAATGGACTTGCGCCACTTTTTCCCCTCGATCGGCCGCGCGCAAGTCACCGGCATCTTTCGTGCCTTGGGCTATCCGGAGCCAGTTGCCGAGCTACTCGCGCGGTTGTGCACGCAAGCGGTTCCGGAGTTCGTCTGGAAGCAGCTGGCACGGGATAGGTCATGTGATGATGAGGGGGAAAGGCTTTTGCTCGCGCGCTATCACCTGCCCCAAGGCGCGCCGACCTCGCCGGCGTTGGCGAACCTCGCGGCATACACGCTCGATTGCCGTTTGCAAGGCCTGGCACAGAGTGTCGGCGGGCGCTATACGCGCTATGCCGACGATTTGCTCTTCTCCGGCGATGAAGCGTTTGCGCGCGGTGCACAGCGATTGACAAGTTCCATCGCCACGATTGCCGCGGAAGAAGGCTTTCAAGTTCACCATCGCAAGACGCGATTGATGCGGTCTGGCGTGCGCCAACATGCCGCCGGACTGGTGCTCAACGAGAAAACCAACATCGATCGCCGCGATTACGATCGTCTCAAGGCAACGCTATGCAATTGCGTGCGCCACGGCCCCGCCAGTCAGAATCGACAACACCATCCGCACTTCCGCGTCGCATTACAAAGCCACGTCGCGTATGTGGAGCAAATCAATCTCGAGCGTGGAGCGAAATTGCGAACGTTGTTCGAGAAGATCAAGTGGGAGGAGCAACGCGAAATAGATCGTATCGGCTAGAAATTTCCCTTCCATTTTACATGCTTTCTTATGGAATTGGCCTCGTCCAGCGCCCATAGCACCTGATCTGCACGGATTAGTTCGCAAATATATTCACTCTTGTTGTGATGGCCAGCTTGCGTCGTGCGCGCTCTTACATAGACTCCAAGCTCTTTCGGCAACTCGATGTCCATCGTTTCCATTTCTTCGCGATTGTCCGCCATCGATACATCCTTTCTACTTCACCCGCGTCATCTCAAACAAATTCGTCGCCTGCGCTCCCAGAAAGCCTTCAAATCGCGTGTACTTGTTCGTTACCGGGTCAAGGACCGGATCGCGTTGAGCGAGCTCAAAATAGGCATAGGTCCAAGGCATCGTCGTGGGCTGACCATTGTCGAGCACGTTCACCTCGATGGTGACCGCCTCGGTAGCGGTTTGACGAAGCTTGCTGCCACGTTCGCCTTCGATCTCCGTCTTCATCGGCACGCCTGCCTTGGTCAGGGCGGCGATCACTTTCTCGATGTCGTCGAGCGCCGTTACTCCTTGCGAGTTGATTTGCGCGGTGAAGTGATTGACGTTGTAACCATGCACCAGCACCCAAGCGGCGTATTGGCTCTCCTTGTTCACTGCTTCCAGCGCCGACTTATCCACGAGCGACCACGGCAGGTCGTGAAAATGCGCGACCACCGTTTGCAACAGCGCCGCATGCTCCTCTTCCGGTACTTCTTCCATGTCGTACAACTTCGCCAACACAGCCAACGAAATCGCGGAACGATGCGATTGCACCACGTTGGCGATGGCTGCTTGCGTCTCGTCGCTCAGTTCCCACGTCTTGAGTTCCGAGACGAACAACTTGGGAAATTGCGGATTGGGGGGCTGAAAATGGATCGCATTCAGATGCTTGTCGGGAAATTGGTACGATCCGGCGGCGCGATAGCCAAGCGCTTCGAAGACGCGACTCACCGACGCTATGCCTGCCTGCGGCGATTGCGAGGCGATGGTGCGAAACGCGATGTGGTCATTGACGAATTTTGCATGGTGGGCCGCGATCACTTCCTCATACTTGCCGACGTACGAAACGCGCTCGCGATAGCGGTCCCACAGCGTGTCGAAAATGCGTGCAGCAAAACGTTCTTGTGCGCTGGTGGCGGTAATCGCTTGATGCGGTCCAGGAGTGGTGGCATCGGCAGCCATGGCAGTATCCTATGCTTAGTTGACGAAGCGTGGCATCACTGAATTGTTCGTTATTTTCGTCACGAAGTCCACCGTGGGTTGAGTTAGACGCGGGAATCAAGGCCGCATAACCCGCCAAGCTTGCCGAAATGGTCAATCGGCGTAGGATTGCAGGGGGACATTCGTCCTTGTCGCTCGCTTTTCGGCCCTCATGAGGAGACTGGCCATGCTCTGGAACAATCCCGCTGCGCGCGTGCCAAATATTCGCATGAAGCTGCCTGGCCCCAAAGCAGCCGCTCTCATCGCCAGCGACGAGTGCTACACCTCGCCTTCGTATACCCGGGTGTATCCGCTCGCCGTCGCGCGCGGCGAAGGCTGCACGATTGAAGATGTCGACGGCAATCTGTTTCTCGACTTCACCGCAGGCATCGCGGTAACTTCCACCGGCCATTGCCACCCGCGCATCGTGCAGGCGATTCAAGCCCAGGCGGAACAACTGCTGCACATGTCCGGGACTGATTTCTACTATGCTCCGCAGCGCGATCTGGCGAAAAAACTGGCGGAAATCGCGCCTGGCGCTGGTCCCAAGCGAGTCTTTTTCACCAACAGTGGCGCGGAATCGGTGGAAGCGGCCTTCAAACTCGCCCGCTATCACACCAAGCGACAACAAATGATCGCCTTTCGAGGCGCTTTCCATGGGCGGACCATGGGAGCGCTGTCGCTAACCGGGAGCAAAGTTACGCAGCGGCGCGGCTTTCAACCTTTGATTCCCGAAGTGACGCATATCGGTTACGGCAACTGCTACCGCTGTCCGGTGAACAAGACCTACGGAAGCTGTGCGATTGAATGCGTGACGACACTCGAAACGCTCTTCAAGACGACCGTGCCGCCGGATGAAGTCGCCGCCATCATCGTCGAACCAATCCAAGGGGAAGGGGGCTACATCGTGCCACCGCCAGAGTTTCATCGCGAACTCAAACGGATCGCCGAGCAGCACGGCATCTTGTACATCGTCGATGAAGTGCAATCGGGCATGGGACGGACCGGCAAGCTCTTCGCTATTGAGCATTGGGGGATCGAGCCGGATATCATTTGCCTGGCGAAAGGCCTGGCGAGTGGCATGCCGCTAGGCGCGATTGTCGCCAAGAGCGAAGTGATGAACTGGCCACCCGGCGCGCACGCCAGCACGTTTGGTGGCAATCCGATCTCCTGCGTGGCGGCGCTGGAGACGATCAAGCTGTTGGAAGAAGAATTGCTACAGAACGCTACGACGGTCGGCGATTACTTGCTCAACAAACTGCGTGAGTTGCAAACTAGGCATGCGGTGATCGGTGACGTACGCGGCAAGGGCTTGATGATCGGCACGGAATTGGTGCTCAATCGCGATAGCAAAGAGCCTGCTACGCAACTGCGCGATGACCTGGTACAGCGCTGCTTCTATGAAGGTTTGTTGTTACTCGGCTGCGGCGCGAGTACCATTCGCTTCTGCCCACCACTCGTCGTCTCGCCGGAGGAATGCGACATTGCGCTGGAGATTATTGATCGCGTGTTGGGTAAGTTGACGGTGTGATTCATAAGCCTCTTGCCTTTACTCGTGTTGGGTCTGCGTTCCATCCGTGGCTCCCTTCGTTCCCTTTACGCCTTAGCGACTTTGCGTGAGACCTCCTATGATTCGGCCCTTGCTCGAACGACTCGGCATCGACGCGACTGCGACAGCGGGCATTCCGTCGCTCAACCCGGCGACCGAGGAAGTGCTGGGTTACGCGCCGATCACAACGCCAACAGCCTTCGAGCAATCAGCCGTTGCCGCGCAAGCTGCATTCCAAACATGGCGAAGTGTGCCGGCGCCGCAGCGAGGTGAACTGGTGCGGCAGATCGGCCTGAAACTGCGGGCTCACAAGCAAGATCTGGGGCTATTGGTCACCCTCGAAGCCGGTAAGATTCGCAGCGAGGGCTTGGGCGAAGTGCAAGAGATGATCGACATGTGCGACTTCGCGGTCGGCCTATCACGGCAGTTGTATGGCCTGACCATCGCTAGCGAGCGGCCACAACATCGCCTGTTCGAGCAATGGCATCCGCTGGGGATCGTCGGCGTGATTACGGCGTTTAACTTCCCCGTCGCGGTCTGGGCCTGGAACGCGATGCTCGCCGCGGTTTGTGGCGACGCGGTGATCTGGAAGCCCAGCGAACGCACGCCGCTCACCGCGCTCGCCGTACATCACTTGGCAGCCGAGACTTGCGACGAATTGAAACATCCCCCCATCTTTCAGCTCTGCCAAACACCGGACAAATCGGGCGGGCAGTGGTTGTGCGATGATGAGCGTGTGCCACTGGTTTCGGCCACGGGAAGTTGCGCGATGGGCCGCGCGGTGGGTCAACGTGTTGCGGCCAGGCTCGGGCGCACACTTTTGGAACTCGGTGGCAACAACGCCTTGATTGTTACCGAGACGGCGAATCTCGACATGGCCTTGCGCGCCGTACTATTCGCTGCCGTCGGCACCGCTGGGCAACGCTGTACGACACTGCGCCGATTGATTGTGCATGAATCAATCGCTGAAACGCTCATCGTCAAACTCGTCCCAGCGTATCGAAGTGTTCCCATTGGCAACCCGTGGGAAGAAGGTGTGTTGCTCGGGCCGCTGGTGTCGTCGCAGGCAGTCGATCAGATGCTGGCAGCTCTAGCGCAGGCCAAGCAACAAGGGGGCGAGATCCTTAGCGGTGGCCAGCGACTTGTTCGCCCTGGTTTTTTCGTCGAGCCGACCATCGTTCGCGCCCACGCAGGCATGGCGATCGTGCAGGAAGAAACATTCGCGCCGATTCTTTATGTGCTGACCTATCGCACACTCGACGAAGCGATCGCGCTGCAGAACGCCGTGCCGCAAGGTTTATCGTCGGCGATCTTCACTGATCGCCTGCGCGAAGCGGAAGTGTTCCTCTCGCCCAGCGGCAGCGATTGCGGCATCGCCAACGTCAACATCGGCACCAGCGGCGCGGAGATCGGCGGCGCGTTCGGTGGCGAGAAGCAGACCGGCGGCGGTCGCGAAGCCGGCAGCGACGCCTGGAAAGCCTACATGCGTCGCCAGACCTGCACGATTAACTACGGTGACCAATTACCCTTGGCTCAAGGCGTGCGGTTTGAGGTCTAGTCGCGTCTTACATTCACCGATGGCGGTTCCAGCGCACGGCCAGTGGCATGGCGGCGAAGGGGAAGATCGCCAAGGCGAACAAGCCAATGCTGTGATAGATCCAACTGGCATCGTGCGAGGACTGGCCTGGGTAAAGGATGAGCGCTGCCGACGCCAGGAGCCAGGCCAGCGCCGCAGGTACAACAAGGCGACTGCCAATCAATCGCTGGCGAAGCGCGGCAATGAAGGCCCAAGTGGTGACGCCAAGATAGAAGCTCCCGCTAAGCAATAACCAAGAGTGCACCAGCCAGGCAAATGTTGCAGGCGAATAAGTTTCGCGACTGGCGACGAACCACACCGTTGGACAGAAGATGCTCACTAGCACCAGAACCGACAACCAAGGGCGACCCGTAGCGATCAGGGTCGCCATGATGGTGGTAAAGGTCCAAGACAACAACGGTAGCACAACAATGGGCAGCACGGAACGTAAATCGTTATTGAATGAAGTCGGAAACAGGGCTTGTAGAACCTCGGTCCGATTCCCCGACAGGGACAACAATCCAGCAACGATGCTCAAGCAAACGAACCATGTTCCCCAGGCACCCAGCAAAACCTGCGCGCAGTTTCGCAGCAGCGCCAAAGCGATGAACGTATCGGTAACGGGGCGCGTTGCCAGAACATGCGACATGCCTCGCCACGTTCCCACGCCGCCGCAGTTTCCTAGCATCAGACCGAACACCATGGGCAGCAGCAGCGTCAAGGTAGTGAGCGGCAGCAGCGCCATCACTTCCAGCATGGTTGTGGTTGGTACCAGGCCAAACAGGCGAAAAGCCAACATGAACAGCATGAAGAGCACAATCAAACAGATCGGCAGTGCACCGAAGGTTTGCCTCCATTGGCACCAGGCCTGCGCCGCCATGGGACTGCGGAATTGAGGTGCCGCATGCAGACCGGCGATTTGGCGTTCCCACCAGGCTCGCAGCGTGGCGAACTCCCAAAGTTCGCCACGGCGCGTTCGCTGCACGCTGGCGATGGCCGTAAGATAGGCCGCCGCGCTGATGCCAGCGAGCGTCAAGGCTTCCCCACCTGTCGGCGCGCTCCACATCGATTGCCAATCTCCCATGATGGTCGCGCCGTAGCAGCGATTGAACCAAATCACCAAAGGAACACTGGTCGCGGTGCAACCGATCAATTGCCCGATGGTTGTGCCTTCAAAAGTCCAAATGGCTGCGAGCGCGCAGGCGAGTGTGGTCGCCAAGAACAGCGCTGGACCTAACAGCGGCCAATGCAAACCTTGCAAGTTGAAGATGGCAGCCGAGCAGATATACATGGCGGCAATCGTCAGCATGCCGAGCGCCATTTGCAGCGTAACCAGTCGAGCAACGGAGATTGGTCGTACATAGAATCGCGCGAGCTTGCCGTGGGCTTGGAACACGGCGACGGCAGCGCCAAACCCCATGCAGAGCGTCAGCGTCACGTGCATGATGACCGCTTCGCGCGATGTCGGATCGAGCTTACCTTCGGTACCTAGCAACGCATAGATCCAGAGCGGCAACGCGATCATGGTGAGTAGTGCCAAAGGGATGGCAATCGCGCCGCGCCGCGCGTAATCGACAGCCAAAGTAACTTCGAGGGAGCGCATGGTTCGTTCCTTATCTGACGTGCGAGACAAAAATCTCTTCCAGCGAGGGAGCGGTTTCTTCGACAATCGTGCCACCGTTTTCGATGACGACTTGACGCAGTTCCTCGCTTCCTCCATTGGCTAAAAACGTCCATTCCAGGCCTTCGCCCCTGCAGTCAATCGCTCCTTTGAATTTCGGGGGCGAGTAATGCGGCTGCGCGAACCGCACGATGAAGCGACGATGCGCTTGCTTGATCTGGTCCAGAGCGCCACTCATCACGATCCGGCCATCACGGACCAGCGCGATGCGATCGGCCACACGTTCCACCTCATCCAACAGATGCGACGAGAACAACACCGTTCGTCCTTCTTCGGCCACGGTACGGACGATTGCGCCCAGGATATCCTGCCGCACGACCGGATCGAGGCCGGACGAAGGTTCGTCGAGCACTAACAAGTCGGGGCGATGCGCGAGCGCCGTCACCAGACCGGCGCGGGCTCGTTGACCGCGCGAGAGCGTGCCGACGCGTTGCCGAGGTTCCAGTTCAAAACTGCGGCAAAGCTCGTCGGCATAGCGCTCGTCCCAAGTGGGATAGAAGGCCTGCATATAGCGCAGTAGTTCATCGACGCGCATCCAGTCGGGCAAGTCGCGGTCTTCCGACAGGCAGCCAATACGACTCAAGACGCCCACAGGGTCTTCAACCGGATCGCGATCAAACACGCGCACGCTGCCGACCTGCGCTTTTAGCAAGCCTAGAACGTGCTTGATAAGCGTGGTCTTACCGGCACCATTTTCACCGACGAGACCAAACACGCAGCCGCGCGGCACCTGAATCGATACATCGTGAAGAGCCGCCTTCTTGCCGAACTGGCGGGTTA
Organism: Pirellulaceae bacterium; assembly: GCA_041752355.1. Classification (GTDB taxonomy): domain Bacteria; phylum Planctomycetota; class Planctomycetia; order Pirellulales; family Pirellulaceae; genus JAEZGD01. The sequence goes on from JBGSHH010000429.1 coordinate 12,466, forward strand.
GCCCGCGGATTTCAATCACAGATTCGCTCACGACGATTCTCCTGAAGAAGTGGCTGGCAAGCGGCGACTACGCTTATGGATCAGTTCTACGAGGGTTTCCAAATCGACATTCATCTGCCGCGCTTCGACCAACAGCGCATCGACACGCTCGGTCAAGATCTTGGTTTGCTCACCGCGCGCCAGTGGCGAACCCGCCTCCGAAACATAAACTCCAGCCCCACGCCGCGTGACGAGTACACCGGCCGCTTCCAACTCGCGATAAGCCCGGGCGATGGTGTTAGGATTCACCACCAATTGCTCCGCCAGTTTGCGCACGGAGGGGAGCGCTTCGCCAGGTAATAGACGCTGGGCGGCGATCAGGTATTTCACCTGATTCACGATCTGTTGATAGATCGGCACCCCATCGCTGGTCGAGACTCGCAATTGCATGGTACGCTCCGACGTGACTTGCTGGCTGTATTAGTACAGTAATACAGTCCGCAGCAGCTTGTCAAGCGCCAATTCAGGAAATATTGGCCCTTACGTGGATTGCCTGGGGAGCGTGCGAGGGCCAGAGCGCAGAAGCGCGGAGACGACACGCTTGCGAAAGAGCAAGCGCACTAGATAGCGAGTTTCGCTTCGTTGTCCAAGCGGCGGGAGCATGTCCAGCCGCTGCAACGTTTCCATCACCGGTCGTCTACAACAACCCCTCTAACTCCGCCGTCAGCGTTTCAAACTGCTGCATGGCGGCATTCACTGGCGCTGGCTGTTCCATATCGACGCCGGCATCGCGCAACAGATCGAGTGGATACTTCGAGCAACCACCCTTGAGGAAGCTGAGGTACGCGTTCAACTCGGCCGCACCGCCACCCAGCACGCGACGACTGAGCGCGATCGCCGCCGACAGTCCCGTCGCATACTTATAGACATAGAACGCCCGATAGAAGTGCGGGATGCGGAAGCACTCGAGTTCCAGTTCTTCGTCAATCGTGAACCCGGGACCGAAGTAGTCATTGAGGAGCTTGCGGTAGATTTCTTTGAAGGACTTTACGGTCAACGGTTCGCCGGCTTCCGCTTGCGCATGCGTGAGCTTCTCGAACTCCGCGAACATCGTCTGTCGCACGATGGTGCTGCGGATGCTATCGAGTTCTTTGTTGATGAGGAACGCCCGTTCGGCTTTGGTCTCGGCCAAGTCGAGCAAGTGCTTCGTCAGCAACTGTTCGTTGAACGTGCTAGCGACTTCGGCGACGAAAATCGTGTAGTTGTAGTACAGATACGGCTGATTCGCCCTCGAGTAATAGGTGTGCATCGAGTGTCCCGCTTCGTGCGCCAGCGTGAAGACCTCGTTGAGTACTTCCGGTTTGTAATTCATCAGCATGTACGGCGCGCCATCATACGTGCCGCAACTGAACGCGCCGCTCTGCTTGCCTTTATTGGGATAGCGATCGCACCAACGATCGGCAAAGCCTTTGGATAGCGCGCCGACATATTCACTTCCCAGTGGTGCTAGTGCGTCGAGTACGAACTTCTCCGCCTGCTTCCAAGGTGTCTTCTTTTCGACGTCAGCGACAATCGGCACGTAGGTGTCGTAGTGATGAATATCCTTGAGCTTCATCTTCTTGCGACGCAGTTCATAAAACCGATGTACCGCTGGCAAGCCT
>JBGSHH010000430.1:0-6247 GCA_041752355.1 Pirellulaceae bacterium
ACAGCACGAGGAACTCGCCGCGCGCACCGATGCCTACGAGCTGGCGTTCCGGATGCAGCTCCAGGTTCCCGGCATTCTCGATCTGGACCAGGAGGACGCGAAGACCCAGGAGGCCTACGGTCTCGGGGCGGACGCCACCGATGCCTTCGGCCGCAAATGCCTGCTCGCTCGCCGGCTCGTCGAGAAAGGCGTGCGCTTTGTGCAGCTTTACTCCGGTGGTAATCACAACGATGCCAACTGGGATGCCCACGGCGACCTGAAAAAGAACCACGACTTCCACGCCGGCAACACCGATCAGCCAATCGCGGCGCTCTTGAAAGATCTCAAGCAGCGGGGCCTGCTCGATTCGACGTTGGTGGTGTGGGGTGGTGAGTTTGGTCGCCAACCGACCGCTGAATACGCATCCGGCACCGGTCGCGATCACAACGCCTACGGCTTCACGATGTGGATGGCGGGCGGCGGTATCAAGGGTGGCGTGAGTGTCGGCACGACGGATGAACTCGGCGCGGCGGCGGTCGATAAGCCGTTCCATGTCAAACGCCTGCATGCCACGATCCTGCATCAACTCGGCCTCGATCCTAATCGCTTGTCGTACTTCTACAGCGGCTTGGATCAGAAGCTCGTCGGCGTCGAGCATATCGACCCAATCAAGGAAGTGATGGCGTAGTCGAGGGTCACCTATTGCCCACCCAGGTCGCAACTACTACAATTGGGACATTGTGATAAGTTTCACAACCTGCCAATTCTCCCTCCCAATGCACATCAAATGTTCGCTGTTGGTTCCATTGTCGGATGGAGACAACTGACCCAGGGCTTCGCTTGGGTTCCTGGCGTTCGCGCAGGCATTGGTGGAATCACGCTCATCGCTTTCTTGCTCACAGCGGGGGGACTTCCGACGCCGGCGGCTCTATCCATTCCTTCCGGGGAACGGTTTCCGTGCGAGCAGCATCGTTGTGGTTGCGCGAGCGCCCAAAAGTGCTGGTCGGACTGCTGTTGTTTCACTCACAAGCAGAAGCTTGCTTGGGCGAAGGCCAATAACGTCACGCCACCGGCGGAATTCATGTTGGCCGAGAGCAATTCTTCGACCACGGATTCTTGCTCTGCGAAAACGAAGTCCTGTTGTGCTGCAAAGGTTACGAAATCGTGCTGTGGCGGCGGAAAGACAAGTGCGTCACCACGACCAGAGACTGACGAGGACTGGGCCATTGAGGCCCAAAAGTGCCGCGGGGTTGCGACGAACTGGGTCACGTTGGGGGCGATTGCCTGCGATGCGATCGCGACTCGCATTCCCGTGCATAACGCGCCAGGCGAGATTCTACCACTCGTCAATGAATCCGCCGTTATCCAGGCGATTCAAGTCCCTTCTCCACCGCCAAATCATTCTGACACGGCCTGAAATAGCTGAGCCGACTTCGCGAAGGCGATACGCCTAATCGCGTAATTGCGCGGCGTTGGCACGTGTCGTTCCCAGCAGCATTCTTGCTGCAAAGTATTTGGTGTCTTAACCCAGCGGATCGCGTTTGTGCGCGCCGCTCTCCATTTGCATTCGTTGCGTGGCCGTTGATGTTCCCCGCCCGTACGACGTTTCTTGTCGCGCGCGTGGACTGTGTGGCGGTGCGCGCCGACCAAATGGGTTTTCGCCCTTCAAACATACAACAGAGGTTTCACGATATGTCCAAGCCGATTAACAGAGGGTTCACCTTGGTCGAGTTACTTGTCGTAATTGCGATCATTGGTGTACTCGTGGCATTGCTCCTCCCCGCCGTGCAAGCAGCTCGCGAAGCTGCCCGCCGCATGCAGTGTAGCAATCACTTACGTCAACTCGGAATCGCATCGCATAACCATCACGACACCCACCTGGCGCTGCCGGTTGGCTACGATGCACGCCCCTATGCGCCTAGTCCGACCACGACCTATCGCTGGTCGTCGCTGGCGCATCTCACACCGTTCATCGAACAAGGCAATGTCCGTTCGACACTTGACCTGACTTTGCCGCTATTTGGACCCGCCTCAGTCAGTTTCGATGTCTTTCCACAGAACAAACTCGCGGTCGGAACCAAGATTCCGATCTTTCTTTGCCCTAGCGATCATGGTCGTACGGTGACCCCCGATCGCGCGCCGACCAACTATATGGCTTGTGCGGGAAGCGGCGCGAACGGCGGAATTCTAGTGAATGCGGATGGCGTGTTTTATGCGGACTCGAAGTCAACCTTCGGCGATGTTCGCGACGGTACGACCAATACGGTCTTTTTCTCGGAGTCAACGCTTGGCAATGGGCAAGCGGATGTCAGCGGGACCGCGCCCGCCGATTTGACGCGCGTGTATGTCAGCTATAGCGCCGCCACGCCCATTACCGATTCTAGTTGCGGCGGATCGCCCGGTCCGTGGCGAAACACTCGCAACTATTGCTGGGCCGATGGCGGCGTGACAAGCGCCGTTTACAACCATTACTTTTCACCCAATGCCAAGACGGCGGATTGCCATGGCCGCGTTTCTCCTGGCTGGAAAGCGGCGCGTAGCAACCATCCTGGCGGCGTGAATGTCACGCTGGGCGATGGCTCCGTCCGCTTCGTGAATGACACGGTGGATTTGTTACTCTGGCGTGCGCTCGCTACACGCCAAGGCGGAGAAATTATCGGCACCTTCTAAAACCACACCTGGCAACCGGAGGCACGATGATATTGGCAATGCAATACCATCGTGCCTGCCGTCTGTTGCCCATCGCCCGAAGATGCTTCAATGAACACTCAGCCAGCGAGCCACAAGGTCTGCCAGCGAGTGTTATTTGCTTTTTGTTTGATCTAACTCGCTTTCTTTTACGCTGGAGATATTTATGTCCGCAATTTGTTTAGCCTTATTACTCTTTGCCGCCGATGCCAACGCCCGTTGGCCGGGCTTTCTGGGTGCTGATGCCACACCGTCGGCGGCGAGCGCCATTCCGCTGACCTGGTCGGCCGAGAAGAATATCGCGTGGCAAGCCGCTTTGCCGGGCGATGGACAGTCGAGTCCCATCGTGTGGGATGGCAAAGTGTTTGTCACGTCGGTCGCAGGCGACATGAAGGAAAAGCTGCATGTCGTGGCAATCGATTTAGCCACAGGCAAGGAACTCTGGAAACAGACGTCCGATTCCTCCGATCCGGTCAAGAGCAGTCTCTACGTCAGTCGCGCGGCCCCGACGCCCGTCACCGATGGCGAAGCGGTCTATTGCTACTTCGAAAGCGGCGACGTGATCGCGCTGTCGCTCGACGGTAAGCAGCTTTGGCAACGTTCGCTGTCGCAAGACTATGGCAAGTTCAAGAACAAGTTCGGTCTCTCGGCTTCGCCTGTGCAAACCAAAGAGAGCGTGATCATTCTCGTCGATGACGAAGGCCCGTCGTACCTCATCGCGCTGGCCAAAGCCGATGGCAAGGTGCAATGGAAGACCGATCGCGAAAGCCGCGTGAGTTGGAGTTCGCCGGCACTGGTCGACTTCGGCGACAGCAAGCAAGTGGTTTGCAGTTCGGCAGGCAGTGTCGATGGCTACGATCCGGCCACTGGCAAGTTGCTCTGGTCGTACGACGAAGTGGGCGGCAACACGGCGGCAACGCCCATGGGTTTCGGCGGCGGTAAATTTCTGGTCGGCGCTTCGGTCGGTCGCGAAGCGGAACGCGCGGAGAACGCGAAAAAGTCGAACTTCGCTATGACGATTGAAATGGTCGATGGGAAGCCGCAGCCGAAGATTCTTTGGAAGACCGAGCAAGCGACGCCGTCGTTCGGTTCGCCTGTGGTGATCGCCGGACACGCCTACTGGGTCAACCGCCAAGGTGTCGTGTATTGCTTCGACGCCGAATCAGGCGAATTGCGCTACACTGAGCGCACCAAGCAATCGATTTGGGCGACGCCGGTTGGCTTGGGCGAGCGCGTTTACTTCTTCGGCAAGGATGGCGTGACGACCGTGTTGGCGGCGGGGCCGAAATTCGAGGTCCTCGCCGAAAACACCTTGTGGAATCCCGAGGACTTCAAACCCGACGCCGCCAAAGCGGAAGCGGAGGAAACACCCGAGCGTCGCGCTGCCGCCGCGAATTTCGCGGGCCCCGTGCAATACGGCGTGGCGGTGGTCGGCAATCGCTTGCTGATTCGCACGGGCGGCGTGCTCTACTGCATCGCGGAGTAACCGCCGTCGTAACTACATGCTGCCAGCATGTAGTTCCAAGCCACATGCTGGCAGCATGTAGCTACGAAACTACCGTCCCCGCGCGGCCCATTGGCAGTGGGGATCATGGATCAGCGCGAGCGCTTCGGTCATGCCTAGCGCTGATTCGGCTTCGTGGGCGATTCGCTCGCGATATTGCTCAAAGATTCGCCAGCGCTCGGCGGATGGCTCGCATCGCCACGACGTTTCCGCTTGTTGCCCCAGCAACAGGCTAAGATAACCTTGCAAGCCAAAGATCGTCTTGGCGGGAATGAGGTGATCGCAGAGCGTCGATGGCCCGAAAACGCGATAGAAATCGACGAGCGGTTGCGCGCCATGCAGCGCTGTGTCTTGCCGAGCATGCCGCCAGAACGGCGTATCGAGTCGACGATTGAATTTGTAATGCACCGCGAGAAAATCGCGGATATCGTCCCACAACAAGGCGAAGCGCGTGTTCTGCACCGCGATCGCCTCCGGCACAATGCGTCCTTGGCCATCGAGCAAAACTTGTCGCAAGAGCCGCAGTTGTTCGACCACCATGTGCAAGGCCGTCGCTTCCAGCGGCTCGACAAACCCGCTGCTATTGCCAACCGCGACGACGTTGTTGATCCAGAACCGATCGTAGCGCCCACTGGTGAACTTGATCAATCGCATCTCGCCGATGCGCGGGTTCTTGGCTTTGAGTTCGCGCATCGCCTCGTCCGGCGAACAAAAGGCCGAGGAAAACACGTAGCCGCGCGTGATGTGGTCCTCGAACTCGATCCGCCACGCCCAACCGTGGTCCATGGTGGTGGCCGTGGTGTACGGATGAAACACATCGTCCGCGCGCGGCCAAGAGCCAACCACCGCCGAGTCAACGAACAAGCTATCGGCGTAGCTGATGAACTTCGCCCCCATCGTTTGCTTCAGGAGGTACGACACGAAGCCGGTGCAATCGATGAAAAGATCGCCGGCCAGTTCGCTTCCATCATCGAGTCGTAGCGAGGTGACATTGCCTTGTTCATCACGCGTCACGGCCACCACGTCGCGATCGACGATGGACACGCCAAACTCTCGCGTTTTGCGCTCCAAGTAGCCGATGAACGCCTTGTTCTCGATATGATAGCCGACGCTCTGCGCCACCATCGGCTGCCCCGTTGGTCCACGTTTACAGGGGGCTTTGTCGCGATCCATCAAAGCGTGGAACAAGCTGATGTCGCGCATCTCGCGTTGGCAGAACATCGCGTTGATGGGGCCGTCGGGCCGCACTTGCACATCCACGGCGGGATCGAACGTGTAGTTGAAATGATAGTCGCCAGGGAGCCCCCATTCGTAGCGAATGCCGAGCTTCCAACTGGGACGGACCTGGTCAAAGAATTGTTTGCGATCCAATCCCAGCATGTCGTGCAGGAACGTCGGCAGGCCGACCGTCGTCGATTCGCCGACCCCAATCACTGGAATGTTCGGCGAGCGAACCACCACCACATCCAAGTCGGGAAGGGTCAAGCGGGCCATGAGCGCCGACATAAAGCCTGCGCTGCCGGCACCGACGACAACAACTTTTCGCACGTGCAGCGAAGACATGACGGCCTGTGGGAAAAGATAGGCGAGAGGAGAGCGTTCCTTTAGCCTGATCGACGATCCGAAATTCGCCAAGTGGTGGGGGCGTTGGATCATACCGCCAGGCGAATCCGTTGGTCTGACATTGGAACGCCGTAAGTTGTTTGCAAGTCAGATGTTATGGCCACACTTCGGCGATCATTCGCCGGTCGCGGCGCAACTGGCTGCTTCCGCAGAACAATCGGCCGAAACGCTAGGACTCTTCCCAGGCGGCGGTTACACTAGAGGTTTGCCATTCTCTCCCTCCACTCGACTTTTTAGGCATCGTTGCGGAGTTGCTCATGTTTGTCAGTTCGTGCCCGCATTGCGGCGATTCGGTGACGGTTCCCACGCGCGCCCGGGGAAGTTCCCGCGTACGCTGCCCGCTCTGCACGGTGGAATTCACGCTTGACGAGATGCTGGCTAAGTTGCCGCCGGCATTGGAACTGCTGGACGAACCGGAAGAACACTTCATCAGTGCGGGCAGCGGCGAGAAAT
>JBGSHH010000431.1:0-9400 GCA_041752355.1 Pirellulaceae bacterium
GGCGAATGCACCTTGAGCTTAGGTTTATTCGCCCAGCGTTTGAAACCCAGCAGCCAATCGGTCGGATCGAGCCAGGCGAGATTCCAACCAAACCACCAGTAAGCAATCGCCAGCGCAGCGCCAGTGAGATGGACGTCGTGCGCGACGTGCGATGTGTTGGAGAATCCACCCCACACGTCGCCACCGATAATCAAGATGCCAACCAGCCAGGCAGGCACGGGTATGACGAAGTACAGCAGCAACTGTTGTTTGGGGAACCGACAAATGAACGACATGATCACCGCCGTGACGGCACCCGACGCGCCTAGCGCGCGCGGCCAATCATCGATTTTTTCCACGGGCACGAAGAGGAATTCGCGCAGTGCGAACACGAGATTTCCCAGCACAATCACCGCCAAGTATCCGCGCAAGTACTCACGCTTGCCGAGCACGCTTTCGACGCTGTAGCCGAAAAAGAACAGCCCCAGCATATTCGCGAAGATATGCCCCATGCCGCTGGTATCGTGCGCGAAGCCCGCCGTGAGAAACTGCCACCACAGCCACGGCCTGTAGAACGTCGCCGCCGACACCATCAGCGAGTCCATGAACACATGCCCCGTGGGATGTGCCTGAGTGGGCGGTTGCACCAAAATTGCGTCAATCACGAAGACCGCGACATTGATCGCAATCAAGATCGTGGTGATGGGGACGCCTGCCAGCGCGCCCGTGCCACGGCCGGAATAGCGCGCTTCTTCATCGCGGAGATAATCGCGGTCGTAGAGGCCCATCCTAAAGTCTCGCTCGTCACCTGGTTTGCCTTCGCGCCGGCGAATCTCCGCCAACGGTCCCTCCTTAGTGTACGGCCCAAACCCGCGCCTGGGCAGAGCGCCCCGCGCGCGGATTGTCGCAAGTGACTTGCTGGCCAGTGGTTAGATCGCGTGCATCCCACCCGCTTTCTTCATCGACCGTCGCCCACCACACACCACCCCGCGCAAGTTTGGCCTTAGCCCCCGATCCCACCTTCACCTCGCCTTAGGGACACGCGAAGCAAGTCGGAAATCGACCGAAAGACAGGCATGCAACTGATGCAGTGTGTAAGTTGTGATTGAGGCTGGTGCATGCCCTGTTGCTCGCTGTCGTGTGTCATGGTGTGCATCGCGTCCTGATGCGGAATCGATGAGTTTCGCTGTTCTGTGTAACGCCGGTCGTTTCTGGTTGTGTAAAGAGATAGGAAATGACCATGACATTCGCTGCTTCCACCCGCGCAAGTTTGTTGATTCGCCTGCGTGATCCGCACGATCATGAGGCGTGGCTGGAGTTCGTAACGCTCTACGAGACGGTGATTTACCGACTGTTGCGTCGAAGTGGATTGCAGGATGCCGATGCCCGCGATGCGCTGCAGGAGGTATTGCTGGCGGTTAGCAAGAGCATCGACCGCTGGGATCCAGCGAAGGATCGCGGATCATTTCGGGGATGGCTCCGTCGCGTGGCCCGCAATATTGTCATCAATTGGTTGAAGCACCGCGACCGGTGCGTGGTTGCAGCCGGCGGTGCGGGGCTGCAAGAAATGCTCAACAATCTCCCCGCCGCTGACGGGCCCGAGAGTGCCGAGTTTGACCGTGAGTTGCGGCGGGGTCTGTTTCATCGAGCCGCGGAACAAGTACGACGTGAAGTCCATTCGGTCAGCTGGCAAGCGTTCTGGGAGACGACCGTCCTCGGTACTTCGTCAGTAGACACGGCCAAGAAACTCGGAATGGCGCCTGGGGCAATTCGCGTCGCCAAGTGCCGAGTGCTGGCCCGGCTGCGAGCAACCGTGAGCGAATTGGAGAAGGAAGCATGATCAGTCAATGTTCGATCCAGCTTCTGGAGGCTGCTTTGGCGGGCATTCTGTCGGCGGACGACGAAGCAGCACTGCAAAGACACCTGGAGGAGTGCGAGGGGTGTGGTGCCGCGCTGGAGCAAATGGCAGGCGGAGCCGCCTTATGCCAAGAAGCTGCGTTCCTGCTGGCGGAAGACGACCTGGATACGACCGTGCCCCTGCATGGCGACTGGTCGGAAGTGGATTTCACCGTCGAGCATCTCGAGCCTTCCCTGACGCCAAATTCGCTAGGTAAATTGGGCGACTACGAGGTACTGGAGGTCATCGGTCGCGGCGGCATGGGAGTCGTGCTCAAGGCCTTCGATCGCGAGTTAAAACGGTGCGTCGCCATCAAGGTGCTGGCTCCGCATCTCGCCCACAGTTCTCTCGCGAAAAAGCGGTTCGCGCGCGAAGCTCAAGCTGCCGCGGCGATTGTGCATCCCAACGTGCTCGCGATTCATCACGTGCATCCGAATGGAAAGTTGCCATTCTTGGTCATGCCATTGGTCGCTGGCGAGTCGCTTGCCGAGCGTTTGGCGACCCGTGGCACATTGGATCTGAAAGAGGTTTTACGCATTGCCATGCAAGCGGCGGCTGGTCTGGGCGCAGCGCATGATCAAGGTTTGGTCCATCGCGACGTAAAGCCAGCCAACATTCTTCTGGAGAAAGGCGTCGAACGCGTGGTGCTGACAGACTTTGGTTTGGCCCGCGCGGCGGACGACGTTTCGATGACACGTCGGGGTATCATCGCCGGTACGCCGCAGTACATGTCACCGGAACAGGCCAAGGGCGAGTCGCTCGACGGCCGTTCGGATCTCTTCAGCCTGGGTTGCGTAATGTACGAGATGGCCACCGGTGTTTCGCCGTTTCGTACCGACTCGGCAATGGCAACCATGCGGCGTCTGGTCGATGATGCACCGCCAGCGATGGCATCGCTCAATCCCGAGTTGCCGCCTTGGTTCATCGCGATTGTGAACCGATTGTTGGCCAAGGAGCCAGCGCAACGATTCGCTTCCGCGAAGGAAGTCACCGAAATACTTGAAGACTGCCTGGCTCATATCCAGCATCCGACCAGCAGACCCTTGCCCGCCGCACTTTCCAAACCCTTTCCACAGCCTACTTCAGGGCGGCGCAACACTCGTTTCCAAGGAGTCCTTGTTATGTTCTGTGTCTTGGGAATCATCCTTCTGGGCGTATTTGGATGGCAAGCGTCGAAACCGCCCGATCCGGCAGGCTTGTCGCAGAAGTCGGAATCGCGAGGCACATCGGAGGCGTCGGTCGCGCCCGATCTGGCAGGCTCGTGGCGGGGGACGGAATGGGGCAATATCGTTTTGAAAAAAGTAAGCGATACCCAATACACGGGAGGTTACATCGACCGGTTCGGAAAACATCCAGGCAAGATTGAATTGCGGTGGTCCCAAACTCATGGCTGGTTCAATGGCACATGGACAGAAGGCGAAAATCGGTCCGGAGGACTCTTGCTGAGCCTTGTCGACACAAATGAGATCCGCGGCCTGTCAACCACTGATCGAGAACCGAAAAATGAGACTGGGAAAGCACGCCTAACTGACGTTGTCTGGGAACGTGCGGAGAAGGATACGCCAGAAAAGAGTAGTACTAAGTCCGGAGCAACCGCTGACAAACCAGCGCCAGCTGAAGCGACTCGGTTGAAAGTAACCGTCGTGTTTGTCCGATCAAATGCAGCAGACCTGCTGCAAGGCGAGAAGTCTCTGGATGGGAAAATTCTTTTGACAAGGTTTCTCCAGGAGGCATTCATAGCGGACGCTACCGAGCGCGAGGGCAATCGGGAGACTGCTGTCAGCCTGGACCGTGATCTCGTCGATTCGCGCCTTGACCGCCTGCGCGCTCTGGGAGTGATCGCCATGAGCGATTCGGTCACCGTACAACCGGCGACTGACGAGTTCACCAAGGTACGTTTGGTGCAGACCTTCTTGAACCCCAAAACCAAGCTAGCGCCGGCAACGTGGGGTTTCCGGGCTAACACTACCAAGAAAGCAGGCGAACGGATTCAACTAGCCCGCAACTACGCCGCAGACAATCAAGCAGGGACGAGTTTTCTCGTTGACCCTAATCGGGCGGCGATCATTCCCTGGCACTTCAACACTTCCGGATCGCGTGATTTGCGAGAGGACTTTAGTAACGAATACGATGGTGAGACGTTTCTAATCATCAATCCCGCCGCTGGAAAACAACCAGCTCCGATTCTCTATCTTGGTGCTGAGCAGAAACCGAGCGCATTGCAAGACCACGACTTGGAAACTCTGAAAAAGACGCCACGCAACGAAGAGGGCTTTACCGTCTGGGGCAAAGAGGTCGGTGGATTGCGCGCGGGACTTGGCTTACCGGCCGGCGAAAAACGGGTCTACCATCACGGCGACACGGTTCGGCTGGTCGTCTGGATTCGTAATGTCAGTCAGGAAGACGTGAAGGTTCATATTCTCTTTCCCTTCTTCGAGCGCCAACTTGCCGTGACAAACGATGAGGGCCAGGCGATACCCCAAGAGAAGGTCAATAAAGGTCTGGGCGAACACAACTCGGGAGAGATAACATTGGCTCCAGGAAAGGAAATCCAGCTTCACGAATTGAAACGCGAACTCAGCCCAACCAGTGAGCGGGGCAAACGAGATTTCTCAAAACTCTATGGGACAGGGAAGGTCAGCGTCCAGTACGAGGTGCGATTCGAACTGGACCCCAAGCTGGTCAAACTTGCGACCGGAAAGCTGGAACTCGAAATCAATCCCGCTCCGCGTGGCGATAATGGAAAATGACGAACCCAAGAACAGAATTGAGCCTGGTGCATGTCCTTTTGCTCTTTCCTTGCCATCGTGCCATGTTGGCTTGTTTGAAACATTGGCGACCGGATTTTCCTTGGTGTAATTAATCCTCACTTCCCGTGCATAATAGCCAATAGGCTCAAGTGTTGCACTGTCTACTATAAGAAGAGCACAAGCTACTAGAAGAAGAGCACAAAGCCAGGTGTTGACGCGCCGACGGATGGCACGATGCTGCGGGGACGGATGAGTATATCCGTCCTACGGTACGGAAGGCGAACGTGGCTTTGAGCCAAGGACCTGGAGAACCTGGGGAACGAAAGGAAAGCCCTACCCCAAGCTGCCGCGATTCACGGCGTCGATCAATTGGCGCAGGCGGCCGAGGCTGCGGCGATTGAAGTGGAAGACGAGACGGGGCATGTGTTGCAAATCGGGCTCGTCTTGTTCTTGATCGAGGGTCGTCGTTTGCACGAACTGGCCACTCACGAGAATATCGGCGAAGTGCGCGTTGATGGCCTCCAGGAGCAGCGGATGTAGCGGCTCTTGCAGGCGGAACACGAGCTTCTCTTTTACATAACGCATGCTGTGATAGACGCGGAAGAACGTCAGCACTTCATCGACGGCTTCCTGCATATTATCGGTCACTTTGTACAGGCTGAGATCCTCCGGCGAGATCATGCGACCGCCGAGCAAATGATCGACGACGAAGTTATGCAGCCCTTCCCAGTACTTCTCGCCAGGCGCGTTGAGCAGCACCACCGGCACCATGTCGCGCTTGCCGGTTTGCAACAGCGTGATGACTTCCATCGCTTCGTCGAGCGTGCCAAAGCCGCCTGGCAAGCAGACGACCGCGTCGCATTCCTTCACGAACATCAGCTTGCGCGTGAAGAAGTATTTCATGTGCACCAGTTTGGGATCGCCGTTGATGATCGGGTTGGCCGATTGCTCAAACGGGAGCATGATGTTGAGGCCCATCGAGTGCGACTTGCCTGCGCCGCGATGGCCTGCTTCCATGATGCCGCTGGCGGCGCCGGTGACGACGAGCCAATCGTGCGACGCCATCGCGCGACCGAAATCAATTGCTTGAATGTAGGCTGGTTCGTCGGGGCGGGTGCGCGCCGAGCCGAAGACGGTCACCTTGCGATTGCGACGATAGGGCGAGAAGACTTTGAAAGCATAGCGCAACTCGCGCAGCGTACGGCTGAGGATTTTCAGATCCCCTCGTGAGGAACCATCGGCAGCGAGTTTGTCCGCCGACTCCTTGATTTGTTGCACCAGGTCGGCGACGTGCTGGCTGCGGTGGGGAGTCGACGGTTCCTCGACACTCGGCTCGGTGGTGCGAAAGAGTTCGTCGGCATCGCCCGGCTCAGGCGTGTCTTGGGTGTCGCTCATCTGGTTGTCTCCTATCCAGCGTGTGGCAATCGAGTAGGACGGATCCATTATACGAATTATCACGGCGCCGGAGGCTCTCGCTGGAAAGCAACAAAAACAGCCTGGTTTCCCAGGCTGCGAGGTTTCAGATTGTTCTCGAGCCGCGATTTAAGCGGCGCGCGGCTTGGAATCGGGGCGGCGATAGTGCTGATAGGCGACAATCACTTCGTAAAGATCTTGCGAAATAGTGATTTGATCGTCGGCGAAATCCGAAAGCCACGCGCGACGATTGCGCGACGCTTCCGCTAGCAGGGGAAAGACCTCGGCCAGTGGGACGGTCACCGTTTGAGGATCGAGCGAAGGGAGTTCGGTCGCGCCGATCGATGCGGGAACAGACTCGCTGCCATAAAAGACACGCAGTTTCGGTTGCACCACAAGCAAATCCCTGTGTACGAGTTGCACTTGCTGGACAAACTACTCCGCCTTCAATTCCAGGCATCCCCGCGTTTGGGAATGTGGGCCGCTGGGTAGGGAGTGCGGGTGTATTATCGGCAGTTGCGGTCGTAGGCTTTGGCGAAAGATTGCGGATTGTATCGATGCAACTGGTTGGCGATGTGCTAGCAAGCATGCTGCCGTCACGCGATGTGGTGGCGGCAGCAACTTTACAGAGCTTCTGGTTGATCAACGCGAAGCCGAGGAGCTTTCGCGGAAATCGGGTTTGACGGGGTCTTTGAGTGGTGGTGTGTATTTGGCTTTGCGAGGGATGGCAATGGGCGAATTTCCTTGCACGGTGTCACCATAGTTAATCGCCCAGTCGCGAGTTGGATCGGGACTCTGAACTGCCTCGTACTTCTCCAACTTCGCTTTAAGGTCCTTGACCTGAACCTGACCAGGCTCGGCGGGCTGGCCGGTCATTTCGCTTGGTGTGGCAGGCGCTGGTTGGGGAGTTCCCCACCCTGTGGCGCGACCGACGGCGTTTCTCGTGAAAGGACCGCCGCCGATGGCGCCGTCGTGTGTTGGTAGTCGATCAGCTTGCTCAAGTTGAGCCGCGGCCTCGGCACTAATAGTTCCCTTCTTCCCTTGGCGAAAGAGACCGATGATCCCATTGGCTTCGTCGGTCTTGCCTTCGACCGTGTTATTGGATGTAAGGATGCCGGCAGCCGTTCCTGCGACACCGCCTGCGACATTGCCTGCGACCCCCTTGGCCGCTGGATTGCCGACGATCGTGGTCACAACTGAAGAGACCCAATTCGTGAAAGCATCGACAACGCCTGTGCTTTCGGTCGCGGTATCAGCCGGTGCGGGATCTTCGGCCCCGGTCTCAGAACTGTAATGACTGGTGTGGTCGCCTTGGGCGTAATCGTAGTGGGCTTTCCAGTCCTCTTGGCCAGCGTTGCGCCATTGCTGAACAGAGTCCCGCGTGGCGTTGCCGGCCAAATCTGCCGTGTTGTTGGCCAGTTGCTCTTTTGCTCGACCTGGCAAGGGATCGGTAATTCCTTGCTCACGACGAAAACGCGAGAGCGCGTCGGCGCCCGGCGTTGTCGATGGTCCAGCGAAGGCGTCGGGTATTGTCTGCGGAGCCGTCGTACGGCTATCGATTATCTGGCGTGTATCTTGAGCCAGTCGACTAGGTGTTGCGAGTTTGGGGCCATCCAGCACGACGCGGTTGGTCGGAGTCGAGGTCCCTCTGGGTGGGAGCGCCACCAGGGCCGCCGACGGCCAGTGGTTGCTGGAACTTGCTGGCGTTGCTTGGCCCAGGCGGGGCGCGGAACTCGTTGGCACGCGTTGGGTAAATTTTTGTGGTGTTTGCGAAACCACGCCGCCCACCGTCCTCGGGGGGAGCTTGGTGGCGTTGACCACCGCCTTGCCGCTGTTGAGTGAACGCGGGGCGACTTTCGTAGGCGTGGTGGGCTGGGTACGTTTGGCAATCGACGACGGACGTGTGACCGTCGTCGTCGGTCGTTTGATCGCACTTGACGATTTCATGGAATTGGAGGACGCGCGGCCTGACGACGAACGGCCAGACGACGCGCGGCCACCACCTTTTTCGGCGTTCGCTTCTGCGACGAACACCGCGAGCGAGATCACTGCCGCTAAGGTCCATGGGGCACGAGTGAGCGGTAACAACAACGAGGTTTTCATGATGATCTCCCAAATTCGCGTTGATCGAGGGAACGGGTAGGCATAGAGGGTGCTAACAATCACGGCGGAATCCACCACCATTTGTTTCTCTGATTTGCGTTGTAAGACCAACAAATCGTCCTGACGCGAACCCACCCAGACAGGACACATGGCTTCGCCGATCGCCAACCGTGTGTTTTGCCTATCTTGTCGGCGAACGACTTAGCTTCCCAAATCGACACATGTTCTTTGCGTTTAATGTCCACGAAGCCCCGTCACGGCACTCGCTATCCTTGACAAGGCGGAAGCTAAGCGCTAGATTGCGGGGCTGATATCGTCTGGGAAAGCCGTGCGTCGCTGCGCGGTTCAAACCCCGATGTCCATTCTGGACGTGGCTATGAATTTCGACTTGGGGCATGTCGCTCGCGACCTCGGCATCCCGCTCGACAAAATCCAACGCACTGTGCAAATGCTCGATGAGGGCAACACGGTTCCGTTCATCACGCGCTATCGGAAAGATTTTACCGGTGGACTGGATGAGGAGGCGATCCGCGCGATTCAAGATCGCGTCGCCAAGATGCGGCTGTTGGTCGAGCGGAAACAGACCATTCTCAAGTCGATCGAGGCGCAAGGACGACTCACGCCCGAACTTGCGAACCAAATCAACAGCGCCGATTCGCTGAAGCGACTCGAAGACCTGTATTTGCCGTTTAAGCCCAAGAAGCAGACGCTGGCCACCAAAGCCCGCGAGCAAGGCTTAGATCCGCTGTCGCTGGAGATTCTGAACGCCGACCCGGCCGCCGAAAACCTCGAAGCCCGCCTGGCTGAGTTCGTCTCCGCCGACAAAGGCCTGGAAAGCACCACCGACGTTCTGCACGGCGTCGGCTATTTAATCGCCGAACGCTTCGGCGAGCGCGCCGATGTGCGCGGTCGCCTGCGCCGTATTTTGTGGCGCTCCGGCAAGCTTCTGAGCACGCGGATTGAACCGGTGGCCGAAAAGCCGACCTCCCTCAAGCCTGCCACGGAAGAAGCAGCAGGAACATCGGAGCAAGCCGCGGCGGAGAATGCGGAAGCCTCAACTGCCGAATCCTCGGAAGCCAGCGAAGCTTCGTCAGCCCAAGAGACCGCGCCGGTCATGGATGCCGTGGCGCGCGTCACCGAAGCCCCCGCCGAAACGCCAGCCGAAACACCCTCCGCAATTGAGACGGTGGCCGAGCCAGTCGCCGAAGTGGCTGCCGAGCCAGGGGTTGTCGCGGAAGAAGTCGCGCCGGTTTCTGAC
>JBGSHH010000432.1:0-6108 GCA_041752355.1 Pirellulaceae bacterium
TTCGAACCAGCGGCATGATTCCACTTTTGATAAATCGCGTCTTGTTCAATGTAGGGTAACACGCCGATCGTCCACGACTGGCCATAAGCACCAGCCGCCGAACGTGAGCCAATCGGAAATTGCTTGTTCGCGTCCGCATAGTTATGCGTGGCGAGGACGACGTTCTTCATGTTGTTGGAACACGACATGCGGCGGGCCGCTTCACGTGCCGCCTGCACCGCGGGAAGGAGCAAGGCGACCAGCACGCCGATAATGGCGATGACCACCAATAACTCTACCAGCGTAAAGCCCCTCTGCATCCGACGAGGTTGTGACATTGTGCTTCCTCTCTAGTTAGACCCCGAGACTTGAAAAATGGAAAAGAATGATTCAGACGAGACCAGAGGCGGCGTCTTGCACGCCTACCGACCAAACCATATTACCAAAAAGTAATGGTTTTCCCTTCATTTAGCAAGGATTACACCGCGATTGCGGGAAATAATCCACAGCTTACAGGTCGTTATAAACGCATATGTTCCTAACGCCATCCCCCGCGAGGGCCGTTCAACTAAAAATTGTTGGTAAATTTGCAATGGCACCATTGCTTTGGGGGGATGCTGGCCGAAGTCATCAGCAAAACTACTGCAAATTCACCACTTCCACCCGCTTGCCAACTGCTTGTTTACCACGCAATGTTCCGGCCAGCGGCCATGGAATAAGTCGGCAATGCACTGTGCCGCCAAACTGCTCGCGGCTATGTTCGACTCGACATCCAAGCCCCCCATGTGTGAGCACAGCAGCAATCGCGGGGCATTGAGCAGCGGGCTATTGAGCGGCAACGGTTCCACTTTGAACACATCCAACGCCGCCCCCAGCAAATGACCCGCATGCAAAGCACTCGCCAGCGCTTCTTCATCCACTAGCGGCCCGCGCGATGTATTGAGCAATATGGCGGTTGCTTTCATCTTCGCCAACGAATCGCGATTGATAAGATGCGCCGTATCGGTTGTGCTGGGCGAATGCAAACTCACGACATCCGCCGTCGCCAGCACCTCTTCAAGCGAAACCATCGACACATTGTGTGCGGCGGCGAAGTTATGATCGGCGAATGGATCGAACGCGATCACGCGCATGCCGAGTCCTTGCACGCGCGGCACCACCGCTCGTCCAATACGTCCCAAACCCACGATGCCGAACGTCTTGCCTGCCATCCGAGGTAGCGGTTGACGCAGCCAATGTCCCGTGCGAACTTCGCGATCGCGCCCCACAAGGTCGCGCGTTACCCCTAACAACATCGCCACCGTGTGTTCCGCCGCCGATTCTTCCAATGTACCTGGCGTGATCGTGACTACGATTCCCAGTTCCGTAGCGCCCGGAATATCCACAGAGTCGTAGCCAACTCCTTGCCGAGCGATTACGCGCAATTTCGTGCGCGACAGCAAATCGCGCGAGAGCGGCTCGGTACTCGCCAAGATCGCGTCGATGTTGTGCAGCAACGGTTCCACGACACCGGGTGCCACGGTTTCCAAATTGCCAGGGGGATAGACAATCTCCAAGCCTGCCGCTTCGAGGATTTTGGCATAAGGCCCAGGTTGGCGGCGCAGCAGATGAGGTGTCACCAATACTCGCGGCATATCCGCATACTCCTACGATTCCTAAAACTCGCGACTCAGTACTCGATCCAGCCGAGATACGTCCAGTAATCAAACAACCAGGGTTGCGACCAGGGGTTAAGCGACGCATAGTGCGCGCTTAACACGCTTACAGCCAATGCCACTTGTGCCAGTCCGCGCAGCCACCGCCGATGGCTCATTGCATCGGCGGCCGGCAGCAGCGCGATGAGCCACAACGGCGTAAACCAAAACATCCACCGCAACCCACTACTCACGCCGCCATAGTTTCGATCTGCCAATGGTCGCTGCACAATATAAAACGCCAAGACGACCAATGTCAGTAGGACCACGGCGATAGCCAGTCCGCGTAACTCGACCTGCTCGCGTTGCCTGATCAGCAACCCGACTCCCACGAAGCTCAATAGCCAAATCGGTGTGAGCGAAAAAATCCCGTGATGCCCCGCCAGGCAGTGCCAGGCATATACCCAGCGAGAAGGCTCTCCCTTATCAACTCCTTGCTTGAATTCGTCGGTCCAATACGTGCCGTCGTAGTCGTACCAATTGTCCCAAGCGCGAACCTCCAACGTGCCTGAATGGGTGGCTACCACGGCATAGCGTAGTTCCTGTTCCGCGTCCCATAGCACCCATCGCTCGCCAGGTGTTTTCACGATGACTTCAATGTCTTCCGCAGGCGAGGAGACCGCATTGCGCACAGCATCTGGAAGTTTCGCGTTATCAAGTTCCGCGGCAAAATCACCAGAGATCGAGGCAATGGCTGGACCGTCGTGCCGGTGCGCATAAGGCGTTTTCCAACTTCCATGTGCCCAATAATTTGTCCCCAAAGCGGCGGCCGCCACTATGAGCACAGGCGGCACAAAGCCCACGATCGTCTTCAGCGGCGAGCGCCATAGCAGACAAACTCCGACCATCGCCAGCAGCGCCAGCGCGGGGAGTTCGTTCGCCACCGTCAGCCCCGCGCAAAGTCCCGCGAGTGCATATCGCCACCCTGCCGCCTCCTTTTCGCGCCAGATACTTAGCACTAGATAAACCGTGGCCAGGGCGGTGACCGCTCCGAGCGTATGATTATTGAGCGTCACCGAGAATGTGGTGATGAAGGTGCCGAACGCGGCGCATGTCATCACGAAAACTCGCCCCCAATCACTGGTTCCATAGCGTTCGACCAATCGCGTCAACAGCCAAAAGTAAATCGCCAGTGGAATCAAGTTGGTAATCAGCAGCATCACGCGGCCGACATAAAGCGGATGTTCTTCGAGCGTGATACCGAGCGCGCGTTGGACCAACCAATACTCGCCAGCCAGACCCACTGTTAGCAGTGTCGGCTTGCTGGAGTAATAATGTTCCTTCCCATCCCAGCCGCGATGTCTTACCAGATCGATCGAGTGCCAATGCTTGTCCCGCTTGCCACTAGGCCGAAAGATCACCTCGTCGAGTTCAAAAGTGCCGTTATCGACCAGCGCGCGTATCGTGCTCCAGCGGCTACGATCATTCGCGCTCAAGAATGGCGTCTTGCCATCGTCGGAAGTCACCGTCAGAATTCGTCCCGCGGTACTAGCGCACGACACGACAATCAGCAGCCAATAGACGCCCATTCGCAGGGCTTTCGTGTTGTCTTCCGTCCCCATCGTCAACGCGGTCTCGCTTTCATCGGGTGCCGTTGTTCTTCCCTGTATTCTGTTCACCGTCAGGTTGGGGACGGCGCAACGGGCGACATTCTAGTCGATGTGCCAGTATTCGAATGAACTCCGCCGCGACTTCAGGCCGGAATTGTGATAAATCTGGCAGCGCCAGCGGCTGGGCATCGCTTTAGGTCCGGTGCGCACCGCGTGGGCACTCTAGCAGTCGTTGGACACTTAGCCCATTTCATCGTCCAGCTTCGGTAAGCAAGTCGCTCGATCACAAGCACAAGCCGTACAACCCCCCGAATTGGTTTTGCAAACACCGTAACTGCCGACGCGACAATGGCTTGCGGATTTCGACAACAATTTCGCCTCTTGTATGAATCTCGTTTTACAAGACCTGAAGCCACATTTGTTCTTGTCCCAAGGCGGCAATTTGCGCGCAATCGAATTCCATTTCAGTTTTCGATTCATTCTCGTCGCCTCCGAATTGACACGAAAGGCCTGCTAAGTCCAAGAGTTTATTGTATCCACGATAACGGTTTAGTTCAATAAGTGCTAAACCAATTTGTAATGAACTGTCATTCCGCCCGCCGCTAGCCTGCGTGTTTGATCGCTGGAATTCGGAAGCCCCAAGTTGGCGGTGGTTGAGGTGCCAATTCCTCCTCTGCCACCACATCGATGCAACTTGGGCAAGTTTGCCTGGAACTATGGCGTGGCATTCACCAATCCAATCCAGCTCTGTCCAGGATGGCTCGACGTGCAGCGAATGAATCGGCTGCGTCGCTGTCGAAACCACAGGTCAAATACGCATCCGCTAGACCCTGCAACGCGTCCGCGACCGCTGCCTTGGTAAACACGTTATCACATTGCGGCAGGGAAGCCACCTGCAGGCGTTTCGCCACAGCGGTTTTCCAAGGAGACAAAGAAGTTGCGTGCCCGCCGCGCAGCGCGTGAAGCTGAGCCGTTACCGTCCACCACTGGGCCAGGTCGCTATAAACGCCACCCGCCATTTCCATCCCGAGATAGGGTTCCAGCAATTCAGACGCTTGCTCCAGTAGATTAGTGGCGTTCGCACTTTTTCCAGAGTGCAGATCGCACTCCGCTTGCATCGTTAACAGATTGGCGATCATTTGATTGTACCGCCGGTCGTCGGTGAGGGCGGCCAAAGCTGATTGTATCGCCGCCTGCGCCCCGGCAACGTCCCCACATCGCAGGCAACAGCGCGCTTCGCCGCGGAGCATCATTGCCAGCAGTATGGATTGGGAGTCGATTTCTCGAGCGATGGTCACCGCACGCCGCGCATGGACTAACGCTTCGTCATGGCGCTGCAGCAAGCGATACAAACCCGCGAGGTCCGCATGGGCTGTGCATGCTGTGTCTGGTTCAACATTCGGTAGCGCGAGGGTCGCCAAATACATCGCCTCCGCGCCGTCCCAGTCAGCGCGATTTTCACATTCGCCAGCCGTCAGTCTCAACCGCAGATCTTCAGAAAAGTTATTCGCGCACCAGTCTTCCGCCAATGCGAGGATCTCTTCACAGGCGTTCGTCGCCGCATCGAACTGCCGTTCATCGAAGGCCGACTGGTACGCCTGCAATTGTTTTTCTAGCACCGACTCGTGAGTTGTAGGATCGAAAGGCATCGATTATCTCACGCGGCGTCAGGGAAAGAGGTGCGCAAAGGATAGGCGCAATCTTAATCGGCGAATGCAGCGAGTTGCAAGAATGGAAACGGGAAGCGGCCCTATTTCCTGAACCGATCGCCGCTGCTCAATCACTTCTGTCGCGTCGTTGCGGATCGCCAATTGCACTTGACCCAGCGGTTGGGTTTTCATTAAAAGCTTTGCAATTCCTACGCGAGTCTCTGCTCTCAATCTCAAATAGGTTACGCGATCCTATTTTTCCACGAAGCGCCAAACGTGAGAGTTGCTATGTGTCTATTGATTCGTCGAGTACTCAAGGGTATCGCGATATTAGCAGCATTATCGCTAAATGCTTGCTTCGCAGATGACGGCCTTTCTGGCGATGTGGAATTTCTATTCAGTCACCTCGGCCCACATCGCTCCGGTGAGTTCTACGCTGGTGACACATCGTTTCTTCGCGAGAAAGTCAGTAGTTTCGCGATAGACGAAGATGGCTTTGCGTCCTTGCGATATCGGCTGGAAATCCGCAACAGCAATGACGAGTTCGTCGCGTTGATTTCCGAGGATACCTTCGCATTTCAGCCAGCCTTTGGCCTAGCGGAAACTACTTTAAAAGGGCATCTCCGAATACCGTCCAATACACCTCCAGGCAGCTATAAGGTTGTATCGAGTATCAAAGATAAAGTTTCCGGTCGGTCGCTCACGCTCACGAAGGAGTTCAAAGTTCTAAAGATCGACAAACCCGTTCCTATCTTGATTCGCTTTACAACGGATCCGACGGGAAATGTCCCCGCGTCCGGTCGATTCGTGCCAGGCGAACAGGTGTTCTTGCATTTTTCCGTAGCTGGCATGGAATCCATGCCCGAGGGTGCCAGTTGCCAAAGCACGATTTCATTCTTCACCCGAACGGAAGACGGCATGATGCGACTCGGGCCCGTTCAGAAATACGATTTGAAGCCAATTTCGGGAACGAATGCTGTTCCAGTACGTTTCATGTTCACGACCGAGAAGCTGTTCCAAGGAATCGCGGTTGTGGAAATCAGCGACGGGACCAAAGAAAGCGTCAAGGCAGAGATCCCAATTGAAGTTTTATCGCCACTACGCAAATAAGCGTCCACAAGGCGTCATGGAAGCTTCGTTCCAGATGGGATCGATGCGAATTGGGTGACTCGCCACCGTATCCAGTGAGCGCATGTTGAATGCACTTACGTCCTTTGCGTCGTCGTCTCCTTAACC
>JBGSHH010000433.1:0-3121 GCA_041752355.1 Pirellulaceae bacterium
CCGAACCCCATCCAGAACATCGCTCGTCGGCGAATCATAGCATGCCTCGCAAGGACGCCTCGTGACCGAGCATCCTTGCAAGAGATTGTTTGACTCCCCTTCAATTATAGAACGATCAGCGCAGGCCGTATCCTGTTTTATCAATGAAATAGCGGATTATTCCGGCACAACAAGAGCCTGACGAACCGATCCCCACACTTGCCTATTGCTGGTCGCCAATGGGGTAAATCTCCCGCTGCAAAATCTTCCGAATTCCTCCGCACCAGCGCTTGCTGTCCTCCCAACACCCCAGGGCAATCGAGTGTTAATCGCCCTGATTTTACAGCGTCATTGATTGAAACGAGTTGGTTTGGACATCGATTCCATGCCAGCTAGCACGATTTGAGCCTGCCAAAAGGCGAGTTTCGACACTCGATTGCCCTGCCCAACACCCGAGGTAACTGTGTCCATCGTTTGCGGAGCGTTCCGCGAGAAGCGAAACTTCGAACGAGGACCAGGACCCATGAAGACCACGAGCAAGAAGCAAGTAGCGAATAAGACTGCGAAAGCTGCGAAGAAGGTGGCGACGAAGGCAACAACTAAGGCACCCGCGAAGAAGGCCACCAAGCCTGAGGCCGACACCACGCCACTTCCCGATCCCTGCGCCATCGGGCACCAATGGGACACCGATGGCGACGGCGTCGAGCATTGCAAAGTGTGCTTGGCGGATCGGGCGGTAGTCGAGAAACCGGCGAAGGTGAAGAAGGCCAAAACGACCAAGGAGCCGAAAGTCCCGAAGGCCACGACGCCCATGTCCGATGGCAAACTCTCCGCGCTCGACGCCGCTGCCAAAGTTTTGTCGGACGCGAAAGAGCCGCTCAATGCCAAGCAGATGATCGAGGCTATGGCGACGAAGGGATTGTGGACGAGCCCCGGCGGAGCAACGCCGCACGCCACACTTTACTCTTCAATTATCCGCGAGATCAGCGTTAAAGGCGCGGAGTCACGATTCACCAAGACCGAACGCGGGAAGTTTGCGATCAACGGATAGTGCCACGCGGCTTGCCACCCAACGCCCCACGTTTACGCGTGCGGGCGTTTTCTCGTTGGTGGGGACGCTGGGCGGAACGGATCACCGGACGCGACACGGGCCAACGGCGCGAGAATCGAGAATCTTCCCGAAAGTTCGCTGCAGCGCGGGCGGTCGCTGCGAAATCGAGGTAACTGTGTCACACGGGGCGAGCGAATGGCAACCCCAACCTTTTTCAGGAGCAACGAACATGACCGACACCCACGAGATCGACGACTTGGACCTGGGGTACGATCTGGCCATCATCAAGACGACGCGCCGCAGCTCGGGCACCTGGGTGCGCGGAACGCTACATGGTCACCGGTTTGACGCCTTGGTGTTTGCCGAATATGCCGACGACGCGGAATGGGAACTGGGCGATAGCCGCATCTCGAAACTCTGGATTCAACGGATCGCCGACAAGCAGACGGTCTTCAATTGGGATCGCGGGGCTGATATCGCCGCACCGGATGAGTTGGTGAAAGCCATCGTTGACTTCTTGGCGGGCGGACTCGCCGATTATGTGTATGCCCGCTAACCTCATCAGGAACATTTCAAATGAACGCTTTTGAATACAACCCGATTCGAATCCTTTGCAGTTCGCTAACGCCCACCACGCTGGCGGCGGTGATCGCGGATCTGGACGCCCACGATCAAGAGACCAATAATGACCAACAAGTGGCGGATGCCATCCGCGCCGGAGCGGCCATCCAATTGGAATGCATGGTCGGTGCCGATGAGGCGCAACGCTTGGTAAGCCGTAGCTAAAAATTTCCAACGATTAAGGAGCCCACCATGCCCTGCAAGATCGAAATCGACGACGAATACCTGTACCTGAAAGACGACCAGGACGAGACGGTCGATGCCTATCGCTTCCAGAGCAACGCCAAAACGCCGGAACAGATGATCGCTGATTGGGCAGCGCAATATCCGCTGGATGCCCAGCAAGCCCAAGCCGAACTCGCCGCCTATCGGCAGCAAGATGCGCTGTTCGCCAAGATCGCACGTGAAGTATTGGGGATCGAGACATTGGCGACACGCAACATGGATGCGCTCGACTTCCAGGAGGTTTCGGTCGGCTCGTTGAGGGCGGCGTTGCGGCGGGCGTATATCGCGGGATGGGAGAGTACCACGTTGCAATGCCGCTAGGCTTGGCGCAGTTGTTCCCACAGCGCCCGTTGCTTTCGCCAATCCGCTACCAGCGCGATCGGCAACAGTCGGCGTAGCGGCAGCGGATCGCGGCCTTGACCCAGTCGGGGCAAAAACAGCAGCGCTTCCTGAATGTCTGGGGCCAAGAGCAGCAAGTTCATGATCTGTGTGATCCGGGCGCGGGTGACACGGCCCCGTCGCGCCAGTTCGGCATAGTCGCGCACCTGGCCGGATTGAATCAGTTGTTCGAACCGCAACGCGAGTGCCATCAGCTTGGCAATACGGGGTACGCGACCGACGACCGGTGATTCGGCTGCCCCACTGCGAATGGTCTTGCGCCCTTGGTGGTGGGCGGGGTATTATTTTGAGGAATCCAGTATGAGTGCGAACACGCGCATGTCATGCGATTAGGTTGAGGCTTCGTCGTAAGAGTTGCCCCTTCAACTTCGTGACGGGCTTCCACCGCGATGTGGTGAGTGAACTAACATCTGTTGGCAGATGCGTAAGTAGTTCGTAGCCATCGTTGGTCACCCGTACAGTGTCGCTGTGCCGGAGACCACCAAGTCCTTTTAAGTAGATACCGGGTTCAATACTGATCACCATATTCTCGCGAAGTCGATCCTCGCTTCCTTCTGCCAGCCAAGGTCCTTCATGGTTTCCAAGTCCTATCCCGTGGCCGACGCGATGCAATCTTTTGTCCTCGTCACCGTATCCTTCCTTGCCTAAGAAGTCGTTAATCGCAGCGTCGATTTCGCCGCAGGGTATGCCAGGTTTGATCATGGCAAATGCTATCTTGCGAGCTTCCAGCATCGCCTTGAATGCCACCTCGACATCCTTGATGGGCGTCGAGGTGAAGTAAGTCCGCTCACTTTCCGCTGCATAACCATTCACTCGCGTCAGAACCAGCGCGACGTGGGGACCGTC
>JBGSHH010000434.1:0-1929 GCA_041752355.1 Pirellulaceae bacterium
CACGCAACTCATGGCCATCCCCGGCAAAAGCGGCGAGGAAGCCGCCGTGGCGAAGTTCATCATCGACAAACTCACCGCCGCCGGCGCGCCGGCCGATGCCATCGGTTTCGACGACGCGAACACCCGCACCACGCTCAAAGGGCAAACCGGCAATCTCATCCTGCAGCTTCCCGGCACCCTAAAGAAGCCGCGCCGGATGCTTTCAGCGCACATGGATACCGTGCCGATTTGCGTAGGATCGAAGCCGCGCCGCGAAGGCGAATTCTTGCGCTCCGCCAATCCTAAGACGGGACTCGGTGCCGACGATCGCGCTGGCTGCGCGGTAGTGTTGGCGGCGGCGCTGGAAATCTTGGAGCAAAAGCTGCCGCATCCGCCGCTGACGTTCTGCTGGTTCATTCAAGAAGAGATCGGCCTGCACGGCGCGCGGCATTTGAATGTAAAACAACTCGGCAAACCGAAACTGGCGTTCAACTTCGATGGCGGCAAGCCGGAGAAACTCACGATCGGCGCGACCGGCGGTTATCGTATGACCATCGTCGTCAGCGGCATCGCCAGTCATGCAGGCGTTGCGCCGGAACTCGGTGTGAGCGCCATCAGCATCGCCGCCTTAGCCATTGCCGATTTACAACGTGATGGTTGGCTCGGCTTGGTGCAAAAAGGTCGCCAGCGCGGCACCAGCAACGTCGGTTTCATTCATGGCGGCGAAGCGACCAACGTCGTCACCGATCGCGTGGAACTCAAAGCGGAAGCCCGCAGCCACAATCCCAAGTTTCGCGAGAAGATTCAGGCGGAGATAGAAAAGGCGTTCACCAAAGCGGCCAAAGAGTTGACGAATAGCCTGGGTGTACGCGGCAGCGTACAATTCAACGGTCGCTTGGATTATGAAGCCTTCAAGCTTGAGGATGACGCGGCATGTGTAGCCGCCGCCGAGAAAGCAGTGGAAGCGGTGGGCCTGACGCCACTCACGGCGATTTCCAATGGCGGGCTCGATAGCAACTGGCTCTTTCAACATGGCATACCGGCGGTGACGCTCGGCTGCGGTCAGTTGAACGCCCACATGGTGACCGAGGCGCTTGATATCGAAGCGTTTCAAAACGCGGTGAAGATTGGACTCAAACTGGCAACCGGAGCATGATCGCCTGGTCATTGGTACTTTGAACCCCGACGACGAACTCTGCCTCTGCTTTCACGTCACCAAGCGCAAGGTCGTGAACTATCTCCGCGTCGAAAAGCCGCGCCGCGTCGGGCAGTTGGCCGATTGCTTCGGAGCCGGCACCGGCTGTGGTTGGTGTCGCCCGTTTCTGCAGAAGCTGTTCGATCAAGCGGTCGCCGGCGGGCAAATCGAAGCCGATCTCCCCAGCCCCAGCGACTACGCCACCCAGCGCGCCAAGTACATTGATGATGGTAAAGGGATGCCACCATCCCCCGTGGGGTAGGCGTCCCGCCTGCCGTGCCTTTGCCTTTTTTTGCGTACCGTTTTAATCGTCCCCTTCGATTCGAATCTCGCTCCCCTTCCTCAGAAAGAATTGCTTGCGGTTCGCTCCCGACGAATCGAAAACACAGACCTCTTTCCCCGTCATGGATTCTTCGGCATAGCGAAACGCAAACTCTAAGGCGACGCACCTGTCAGGATACCTAGCCAAGTGTCCCGTGCCCTGCACGACGACCCAATTCCCAGGCGGCTCTGCTGTTTCTATCGTGCATCCATTGTTCCAATTGTCTCGCGATAGAAACTCAACCAGCGATTCCGCTTCTTGCTGTGAAGCGCAGTGGTAAATCGGCTTGTTCCATCCTCGGTGATCCTGCCGGTAAACACTGAGTGTTGGAGTCGTTGTCCGGCTTTGAATATAGCTAGGGCGAGTTGGCTCAATCTCATTTGGAAGCGCCAAGAGTTCAAGCAGGACAGTCCAGTCCCCGAGCAGATCCTGC
>JBGSHH010000435.1:0-4534 GCA_041752355.1 Pirellulaceae bacterium
GAGCGCGAGGCCATGAAATGAAATCTTTCGCCTTCTCGATGCTGCTACTCTTCTTGGCAGGCGAACTTTGCGCCGCCGAGAAGGCTCAATGGGTCAAGACGCCAGCGCTAACGTTCGATGCGAATAACAAAGTCTGGCATGTTACGTTTGAGCTTGCTGCCCACGTGGATGTTGAAGTCGCCATCGTCAATCGCGATGGTGGCACGATAGTTCGCCACCTGGCCGCCGGTGTTCTTGGTTCGAACGCTCCCCCGCCACTGGTACCCAACTCGCTGGCTCAAAAGCTCGTCTGGGATGGCAAGGACGACTACGGCAATCCGGTGCGCGACATGCGACTGATGGCGGCGCAAGTGCGCGTTGGCATGAGCGTCCAATTGGAACAGATCGTCGGCGGCGATCCTTACGCGTTCTATTCCGATGAAATGGGCGACAACGATCACAGCCCTTGGGGAATCAATGGCTTAGTAGCGAAGCCTGATGGCAAAGTCTACGTGTGGGGTCATTCCAGCAACCTCGGTCCGCCGGCACTACGCCAGTATGACATCGATGGCAACTATCTGAGTACGCTTTTTCCAATGCCTGCGGGGAAGAAGCCAAGTGAGATGGAAGGTTGGGGCATCCATGTTCGCCCCGATGGCACGTACACGCCGCAATACAATTTAATCGTCGATCCTTCGTTGACGACAACGTTTCTTGACACCAATCTCCGTATGGCGCGGTTGCTGCCGACGCCAAAAAAGGATCGCCTTACCTTTTGGCGGGCGAGCCTCGCTGCGGGAAGCTTTGATCTGATGACGATCAACACCGATGGCACGATCGCGTCCGATGTAGCACGGCAACCCATTCAACGTCTCATCGGGGAGCCACCATTGGCCCTGGGACCGGTCGAGCCGAATAGTCATATCGTCCATTCCCTGCTTGGTCCGGTGTTTGAAGACTATTCACAGGATGGGAAGACGCTCTATCTCAGCGGGCTTTATGCCGCTACGACCAGATATGGTTCCGTGTTGGACGTCAAGAAGGATGGGTTTTGGCGAGACGGACAGGTCTGGAAGGTCGATGTGAAGACCGGCGTCGCGAAGGTCTTTTTCGCACTCGACGAGCAAGAGATTCCCACGACAACGCGCGATCGAAACGCGGCTTACGGCGGATCGGAAAGCTACGCGGCGCTGCATGGCGTGACGACGGACGCCGCAGGAAACGTTTTCGTCTGCGATCGTCTTCATAAGCGAATTGTGGTTCTCGACCAGCACGGAAAGACGATCCACGAGATTCCGGTCGAACATCCGGACGCTATCGCCTTCAGCAAAACCGGCGCGCTATACATCACGACGCGCCACGGCGACTATCATCGGCGCGGCGTGGTGCAATTACTCAAAATCAATGACTGGCGAAAAGATAGTAAGCCGTCGCAAACCATTGAAGTCTCCAAGACAGGCTACACGGGCCAGTATAAACGTTCCTATCTGGCGGTATGCGACACCGACCAGGGCAGCAATGTTTGGGTCGCCTGGACGCAAATGCCGGTCCGCATCTATCGCGACAAGGGCGACAGTCTCCAACTCTTGAAAGACTTCTATCGCGTGGACGGCGCCCAACGCTGCCTTGGATTCGATCGCCTGCAGGTCGATCCGCAGACCGACGAAGCCTATCTTCACGATGCGCACGATGCCGTTTGGAAGATCGCGGATTGGCAGAAACCCAAATTCGTTAAAGTTCCCCTGGAAACTGCCGATCTGGCGATCGACGCGCGTCATCGTTGGCTCTTCACACGCACACAGCGCGATGGAAGTTCGTCCAATTCGGTCGGCAAAGTCGCGCGCTTTCAACTTGACCAGGCCGACTATCCAGCAGCGAATTATGGCGAAACGAAAACCAATCGCGTAACGGAGAGCATGCAGTTTGAATGGTGTTTCGAGGGGAACAGCGACAAAGGCCTGGCGGTGGCTCCCAACGGCAACCTGGCCGTCGTCGGCGCGCCGCGCGAAGGCTTGCGCGTCTTTTCAGGTGGTGAATCCAAGGTGCCTTGGACGGGCATTAAGGTCGCGGATCTACCGGCCGACGCTGGTGGTGTGCGCTTCGATCTCGCGGGGAATTTGTATGTCGGCTACGTCGATAAACGGCCGCCCGTCTCCCTACCTGGCTTTGAAAACGACCCGCACTTCTCAAAAGTTGGACGAATCCACAAGTACGCGCCAACGGGAACGCTCGCTAGTGGCAATCTCTTTCCGACCGCGCCGCGAGCACCCCTCCGAACATACGATGTGCCATATGGCGCGTTTCAAACGCAGTGCGTCACGCGCGGCCCGCGCTTCGGTGTCGATGGATATGGCCGGATCTATTTTCCTACTAACATCGTGCCGCGAGTCACCGTGATCGATAACAACGGCAACGAGATTCTGCGATTTGGCACCTACGGCAACCGCGACTCACTTGGCGGACTGCCAGGCGATCGTGTACCGACCCAAGGCATTCCACTCGCCTTTCCCAATTCTGTCGATGCCACCGACAATCACATCTACGTCGCGGACATGGTCAACTTACGCATACTGCGACTGCGCAAGGAATTTCAGTTAACCGCGACTTCACCGTAAGTTGAACTTGCGGCTGCCACAACGTGGTCAATCCTCACATCGCCTGTTTGCGCGAAACGGAAATGCGTTTGCGTTCGAGATCCACTTCCAGTACTTTCACACGCACCACATCACCCACGGCAACGACTTCACTGGGATCTTGAATGAATGTGTTCGCGAGTTGCGAAACGTGGATCAGTCCATCGTGATGAACGCCAATATCCACGAACGCGCCAAACTTGGTGACGTTGGTAATGGACCCTTCCAACACCATGCCGATCTTTAGATCGGTCAAATCGTTGATTCCCTCAGCGAACTTTGCCACCTTGAACTCGCTACGCGGATCGCGCCCTGGCTTGGCGAGTTCGGCGAGAATGTCTTGTACCGTCGGCAAACCAATTTTCTCATCGACAAAGTCGGCGGCGTTCAATCGGCTTGCGAGCGCACCGTTGCCAACGAGTTGTTGCGGGGAAACAGCTAGTTTGGCCGCCATTTTTTGCACAACGTAGTAGCTTTCCGGATGCACAGCCGAGTCGTCGAGCGGTTGCTGGCCAGCGCGAATCCGCAAGAAGCCGGCCGCTTGCTCGAAGGCTTTGGGTCCAAGTTTGGGAACCTTGCTGAGTTCTTCGCGCGTAGAGAACTGCCCATTGGCATCGCGATATTCCACGATCTTCTCTGCTAATTTAGGACCGATACCAGCAACGTGCGCCAAGAGCGGCGCGCTCGCCATGTTCACATCGACGCCAACCGAGTTAACGCACGACTCCACCTCGCGATCAAGGCTCTTGCGCAAAAGCAATTGGTTCACATCGTGTTGATATTGCCCGACGCCGATCGACTTGGGATCGATCTTGACGAGTTCCGCCAACGGATCCTGCAAGCGATGCGCGATACTGATCGCGCCACGTACGGTCAGATCCAGATGCGGGTACTCGCGCGCCGCCAGTTCGCTGGCGGAGTAAATCGAAGCGCCGGATTCGCTGACCTTTACCTGTAAGACGTCGAGGTTATGTTCTTTGATAACGCTTGCGACAAAGGCTTCGGTCTCGCGCGAGGCGGTGCCGTTGCCGATGGCGATCAACTGGGCGTCATACTTTTGGATCAGCGCGAGCAGTGTTTGCGCCGCGCCTTTGAAATCGTTGCTGGGAGGCGTGGGATAGATTGTTGTACTGGTGAGAAACTTGCCTGTACCATCGACGACCGCAATTTTACAACCGGTGCTAAAACCAGGATCGACTCCAATCGTCATCCGTGGTCCCGCCGGGGCGGCTAGTAGCAACTCACGCAGATTACTGGCGAAGACGGCGATCGCTTCTTCGTCGGCTTTGCGTTTCAGGTCTTCAAACACGATCGATTCGATGGCCGGCAGCAACAAGCGTTCGTAACAATCCTCGACCGTCGTCAGCAGCTCGCGATGGAATTCAAAGCGCGGATTGAATGCGAGTTGCGGCTTGATGTTCGCCAGGACGAATTCGTCGTCCAACTTGAGCTTGACTTTGAGCAGTCCTTCCGCCTCGCCTCGATTCATGGCGAGCAAACGATGTGAAGGGATGCGTTTGACAGGCTCTTGATGATCGAAATACATCTCGAACTTCGCGGCTTCCGCTTGCTTTCCCCGCTTCACCGTGGAAACAATCGCGCCATAGTCGCTCGCTTGCTCGAGCAGCCATTGGCGTAGCGGTGGATGCTGCGACCATTGTTCAGCGACAATATCGCACGCCCCTTGCAGCGCCGCGTCTTCATCGGCCACTCCCTTCTCCGCATTGATGAAGGACTTGAGCAGTTCGAGCCTGGAGCGGGTAAGCTTTTCCTGCCGCAGCAGGATATCGGCCAACGGTTGCAGTCCGCGCTCGCGTGCCGCCGTCGCTCTGGTGCGACGTTCTGGCTTAAAGGGAAGGTAGAGCGACTCCAGCAGTTGGCGGTCGGTGCATGACTCGATTTGCTTTTGCAGTTGGGGCGTT
>JBGSHH010000436.1:0-5978 GCA_041752355.1 Pirellulaceae bacterium
TCACGAGCGTGTCGATACGGCCGAATTGCTCGATAGTCGCTGCGACCAACCGATCGATATCCGCCTTCTTCGCCACGTCGCAGACGATGCCAGTCACCTGGCCGCCGGTCGCCTTTTCGATTTCGTCGGTCGCTGTTTGCAACGTATCGGCTTGGCGACCGCAGATGACAACTTTGGCGTGTCGCGCGGCGAAACCTTCCGCGATCGCGCGCCCGATGCCACGACTGCCCCCCGTGACGAGAACAACCTGATCGGCGACGGAAAAAAGTGGATCGGACATAGCTTAAGAGCGTGCCGAAGTGGAATGAAACTCAATCGACGCGATATGCAGCAACGAGCATATGGCTTCGAACTCGGGAATTTCGGCTGACCCTGCATGCGTCGCTCGACCAACAACGACGACATTTCGCGCCACCCAGGCCATTTCGGGGTGTAGCACTTCATACGTCTCGCCGCTGCTCATCACGATCTTGAACGGCAGAAATGGCTGCGCTTTGAGTAGCTTCTTGAATCCCTCGGCGTTCATACAAATAGTCTCCTGATTCGCTGCATTAAGCTAATCTTAGACCATTCGTTTGGCGCTGACAACAAATAGCAGCTGCCTGTCACCGCATCTTCGCGATCATCGCTTTCTTGCCCTTCGGCAACACCAGCTTTGGCCGCCGTGGATTGCGATACAGCACATTGGCTAGTAACTCAGGCGAGCCACTTTCGCCATCACGCTCGCGATGCCAATCGGGATGAGTCGGCACATGCGCTTCGTGCAGTGGCCAAGGATCCAATGGCGAGTAGCCGAGCGCGGTGATGAGCTTCGACGAATCCATAGAGACATCGCCTGCCCGCGGTGGGATCGGCCCCGCTTGATGACGCAAGCACCCCATCAAGTGATCGGGATGATAGCCGCCGACGCGATTCACGATCTGCGCAATCTCGTAGAGGCTCAAACGCCTTGGTCCGCCAGCATGATAAATGCCCGCCAGATTGCTGGCCAACACAGCGGCGAACAGCGGATTCATGCAGTCGGTATAAGTCGGCGTGCGAACTTCGTCGTAGTATAACGTCGCCGGTTTATGCTTCTTGAAGCGCGACTGAATCCAGTCGATAGCACCTGCGTGACCATTGAAACTCACGCCCATCGGCAGCGAGATGCGCAAGATGCATGCGGACGGCAATTCGCTCAGGATGATCTGCTCCGCCTCGGCCATCGTTTGGCCATAGATCGTCACGGGATCCGTAGGATGCTCTTCGTGATGCACGCCGCCTTTGGTGCCGGAATAGACCAGATCGATGGAAAGGTGAATCAATCGCGCTCCGCTATAGCGCACGGCGTCGACCAGGTTTTGCACACCTAAGACGTTCACCCGTCGCGCCATGATCGGATCGAGTTCGCACGATTTGAGTTTGCAGGTGCCTTCGCAGTTAATGATCGCGCGAATGCCGTATTCCTCGATCAAGCGTTGCATGCCTTCGCGGTCGTCGACATCGCACGGCACGATCCCGTCGCCCGCCAGCGGCCAATTGTCGGTGCGTCGCGTCCCGATCACTTGCTCCCCATAGAGTTGGCGAAAGTAATGGAAGGCGTTGTAACCCGCCACGCCTGCCACGCCGGTGATCAGTAGCGGCAACGGTGGCATGTGACTAGCCCGTTGCGAATCAGTATCTCCCTCCACGCTCAATCCTCCACTTTCAACTTGAACCCTCGGAGCGAGGGCGAATAGCCCGCTGCTCCACTCAACGCGGGTGCGCTGCCCGCGTTCCAACTAAATATGCGCTAGCCAACCCCCGTCGGCGTAAATGATCTGTCCCGTGATGAAATCCGAGGCCGGCGACGCGAGAAAGACAGCGACACTCGCCAGGTCTTCAGGCGTTCCCCAGCGGCCCAGCGGGCAGCGTTCCTTCACCCAAGCGTCGAACTTGGGATCGTCCACCAGCGGCTTGGTTAGCGGGGTTTCAATATAGCCAGGACCGATCGCGTTCACGTGAATGTTGTATTTCGCCCAGTCGAGTGCCAGCGATTTGGTGAGTAGCAGCACGCCTCCTTTGGTCGCGGAGTATGGCGCGGTGCCGGGGCGCGACGCGCTGCACATCAGCGATCCGATGTTAACGATTTTGCCACTCTTATTGCTGGCAATACGCTCTTTGGCGAACGCCTGACAAAGCGCGAACATCGCAGTCAGGTTCAGATCGACGACAGCCTGCCAATCCTCCAGCGTCAGTTCATGCGCCGGACCACGCCGCGACATGCCTGCATTATTAACGAGGATATCCACACCACCAAACTCTTGAACAACGCGCTCGTAGAATGAGGCAATCTGGTCCGATTGGGCCAAATCGAAGGCGATCGAAGAGACGCGGCGGCCGGCGGTTGCGAGTGCGTGCGTTGCTTCCGCAAGTTCGCCGGCTTTGCGAGCGACCAATATCACATTGGCGCCGGCTTCAACTAAACCGCGCGCTAGCCCCCATCCGATACCACGACTGCCTCCCGTAATCAGCGCTTGTTGGCCATCCAGTCTAAAGCGGTCGGTCATTTTGATAGCTCCTATTGGCGGCCCTTCCGCACGGCGCGATAAATTGGACGGAATTAGCTTGCTTTGCGTATAGTGGAAAGTTATAAAAACACTCGCTCTTCATCTGATCTTCATCAAAGCCCTTCGGCAGGAGTTGGTAGCATGGGATCTTCGCGCCTGCGCGGATTTACGCTCGTCGAATTGTTGGTGGTGATCGCCATTATTGGAATCCTGGTCGCACTACTCCTGCCAGCCGTTCAGGCAGCGCGGGAAGCAGCGCGGCGGATGCAGTGTACCAATAATCTCAAGCAAATTGCCTTGGCGGTACACAATCACGAGAACTCCAGCAAGAGTTTTCCGTCGGGATTGCCCAGTTGCACCAAGAATAATTGGATCACGGGCGGCACGCAAAGCGGCGCCTATTGTCAGGGGCCGAACTGGATCTCCGCTATCATGCCGCAAATGGAGCAAGTCGTGATTTACGACTCTATCTCCAAGTGCATGGAAACGCAGCCCAATGCCTGCGACGATTGCGAGCACGAAGTAAACAACGTGGGACGCGGAGTGCCGGGGTTTTATACGTGCCCCAGTGCCGAGAAGATGAAGACCATGTTCGGCGACTACAACCTGGAGTCGCTGGCAAAGGGCAATTACGCCGCTAACTTTGGTTCCGATACCTATACGTCCTTTCTCAATGAAGCAAAGGCGGGGGCCTTCGGCGTGAACATGGTAACCGGTTGGGAAAAGGTCTCGCAAAGTGAAGCACACGGTTCGATGAATGGAATCTGGAAGATGGGAACCGGCCAGGGAACGACGATTGGCGAACTCCGCGATGGCACTTCGAATACCATTCTGGCCAGCGAGGTTCTCGCGTACGAGAGCGCTCGAGATAATCGCGGCGTTTGGACCTCCACAATGATGGGTGGCTCAGACTTTAGTGGGCGGACGGCGCCTAATTCCGCGATCAACGACATGATACCTGCCTGCGAGGAAAGCATTCTCGCGACCGATAAATTGCGTTGTACGGAGAATCGCAGCAATGGCGAAGTGTGGGCGGCCGCTCGCAGCCGTCATGGAGGCGGTGTGGTTGTTGCCAGATGCGATGCATCGGTAGCATTCATCAGTGATGCCGTAAACCTAGCACTCTGGCAAGCCATGTGCACACGCAATAACGGCGAAGTCATCAGCCCGCCCTAAGAACAGGTTTTGGATTCCATGAGTCACATGTGTCGATGGATTTGCTGGCTGGCGTTTCTGTTTGGCCTACCGGGCTGCGGTAGTCGAGAGCCAGAAGGCCCCAATCCAATCCAGCAACTGCAAATGTTGATCGCGAACTTGCCTGACTCCGCCACCAAGCCGCAGCGCTTTGAAAGCTTCTTTGCGGCTGGCTCCGCGCCCGATGCCACCGAGCGAATGAAATATCGCACGGTCATGCTGTATGCGGAAAAGGCAACGCAAGAAGGCGAAACGGCGAAGGTGCAAGTGTCGGTTGAAGATTCACAAGGCAAGAAATTGGGCGAAGTCGAGTGGACCGCCGTGAAGATTGGCGCGGATTGGAAACTGCAGAAAGCACCGCTACCGTGAGTCCAGGGGTGCGCGCGGTTCAAAGTCAGCAGCAGTGGCTCGTATCGCCGCGATTCGACCTCTGCTTTTTCGCTAATCTGTGGTGGCCGCTGGTCGTGCTCATGGGCGTCCTATTGGGCGAAACGGATAGCTGGTTCGGCTTTTGGCAAATCTATTTCCTCACGACACCTCATCGTTGGTTGACGCTCTTTCTGGTAGCGATCGATCCTGATCGCCGCGCAGGCAAGAGCCGGTGGCTACTAGGCATCGCCCTGCTGGCGGCGCTGGCTGTGCTGGGTACCTGGCTGATCACTGGCGCGCTCCTTTGCTTGGCGCTTATCGACTACCTTTGGAACGCCTGGCACTTTGGGGCACAACATGGCGGCATCGCGCGGATGTACTCGCGCCGCGCCGCCCAACGCGCGTCACCGCTGCAAACGTGGAGTCTGCGCGTGTTGGTTGTCTATACCAGCGTGCGACTGGCGGGCTGGAGTACCGGCTGGATCGAAGTCCATGACGAAGGGGCGCTGTTGCTCAGCATCACCGATGGCATCGTGGCGACCATCTGTGCCGCGCTGTTGGCGATTTCGCTACTTCGTAGTCCGCAAATCACGCGCGGTTGGTGGACTTACGTGGCGAGCGTGGCGACGTTGTATTGCGCGATCCTGCTCGCCGTGAATCTGCGCAGCACGGGCTGGGTCGCCGTGCTCGTGGCGGCAGGCGCGGCTTTTCACGCGGTGGAATATCTGGCCATCGTGACATACTACGCCAAGCGGCGCGAGACATCGGGCAGCGCCGGCCTGTTTCAAACCATGGCCCGTCAGTGGACGGTATTGCTAGCGTGGTACCTGACCTTGCTGGGCGTGCTGGCCTTTTCCGCCGATCAATCATGGCGAAACTTCTGGCTAGGGATCAATCTGTGGGCGGCGTTTCTGCACTACGCCTACGACGGCTTGATCTGGAAATTGCGCGAGCGCGGCACCGCCAGCACGCTGGGTGTGGAATTGGCCCCGGCTGCAACCACCCCAGGAGCCAAGACATGAACCGCCGCATGGGGATCTGGACGCTGGCTTTCGCGCTGCCGCTGTTTTGCTGGTGGCTGGCGAGCCTGCGCGATCCGCTGGGCGTCGTCCCCTTTCCTTTCGGCGAAATGCGAGTGCTCCTGGCGCAATGGCTTGTGACCTTGCCACTGGCGATCTATGTTGCGAATCAATTGCCGAAGATGCGACAAGGTATATTGCTCGGCTTGCTCGCAGGCTGTTTCCTCGCGGTTATGCCGCCCCTGGTCGTGGGTCGTCCGCCCGAAGAACTGCTTCGACATGCGCAAGAATTGTCTCTGTTCGACCAAAACCATGCCTTCGCGGTGAGACTGCTCGCGCATGGCTTTCGCGCGGGACTTATCTTCCTGCTATTGCTAAGCTTCGCTTACGCGTCGTGTTGTTCGGTTGAAGATTCCAAAGAAGACACACGCCCTCAGCCGTGGACTATTGCTTCCTGGCTGCCATTTCTCTT
Source organism: Pirellulaceae bacterium (assembly GCA_041752355.1). GTDB lineage: Bacteria > Planctomycetota > Planctomycetia > Pirellulales > Pirellulaceae > JAEZGD01. The sequence goes on from JBGSHH010000436.1 coordinate 5,583, forward strand.
GCTCGCTGTGTTGCCCACGTATTTCTTCGTCAGTCAACGCATTGGATCGTTGCGCCAGCAAGGCGAGCAATTGGAAGTAGAACGACGATACTGGCTGGCGTGGCAAGCCTGGCAGCGGGCCGATTGTCTGGCGGGAATCGATCTGGAGGACAATAGCCAGCGTGTGGAACTCTGGGTGGAAAACTATCTGGCGAGGGCGCAGAGCATTCTCGGGCAAGACAATGCCCAGACGGCCCATTTCACAGCTGTTGAGCCGTTGCTTGCCTTAGAGCAGAATGCGGAGGTTCGCCACATTCTATCCCTACCCGAGATCCAGCCCGATGAAGCTCGACCCTACTGGATCGAACTCGCTCGACGTGAAGAGGATTGGGACTTACTCTTGCGTTGGCTCGGCGA
>JBGSHH010000437.1:0-2394 GCA_041752355.1 Pirellulaceae bacterium
CGCGCGGTGGCTTCGGGGTCGTTCTTGATGGCGGTGCCGCCGGCGTCCAAGGTGAGCGAGCGACCCAGATCCAACGCTAGATTCGCCAGGATGCAACTCGCCGAGGAGATATGCCCTTGCTCGATATCGGCGACAGGCTTCTCGCGCGATTCGATGCACGACAGAAAGTCGCGCATGTGGCCGCGGATGGCCGGCGCGACATGCTTTTCCAAGTCCTTCTCGGTTTTGTCCTCGGGGTACTCTTCTAGCTCGTACTTCACATCCTGATGGATCGGCTGGCCACCCCCTTGCGGCGTGAAGTCGTAGCTCATCACGCTGGCTTTGAGCGTTCCTTTATCGCCATAGATCGTGAGTCCCCACGGATACTTCGGATCCGGCGCCGCGCCCCAAGTGCGATGCGTCCAAACAACGGGAAACTCAGGGAATTCAAAGGTCGCCGTTTGCGTATCGGGAATGTTCGCCTTGCTATTCTTGTCGATCAGGATGCCGCCGCTGGAATCGACACTCACAGGCCAACCCAAGTCGAGCATCCAGCGCACGGTATCGAGCATGTGAATGCACATGTCGCCCAAAATGCCGTTGCCATATTCCTTGAACGCGCGCCACGAGCGCGGATGGATCAGCTTGTTGTAAGGCCGCATCGGCGCGGGACCGGTCCACATCTCGTAGTCGAGATTTGCAGGCGGATCGATATCCGGCGGATTCTCGCGGGCCCGCATGTGATAGTAGCAGTAGATTTCCACCAGGCCGATCTTGCCCAGTTTCCCTTCCTTGATGATCTTGTCGCGGGCGTCGATCAGGTGGGGCGTGCTGCGACGCTGCGTGCCGACTTGCACGACCCGTTTGTGCTTGCGCGCTGCCGCCACCATCGCCTGACCTTCGACCACATCGACGCTGATCGGCTTCTGTACCCAGACATCCGCGCCCCCTTCCACCGCCTCGATCATCGGCAGCGCGTGCCAATGGTCCGGCGTAGCGATGAGGACGATATCGAGGTCTTTCTCTTTGAGCAGTTCGCGATAGTCGCCGTAGGTGCGTGGCACCTTCTTGGATTGTTGCCGCGAAGCCACGATCTCGGCCGCCTCTTTCACCATGTTGCTATCGACATCGCACAGCGAGACCACCTCGACCGGCGAGACCTGAATCAAACGGAGCAAATCGCATTTGCCGTACCAGCCTGTGCCAATCAGGCCAACCCGTTTGGGCTTGTCGACCGCGGTGGCGTAAGCATGACGATGGAGCGACGACAAGAGTAGCGCGGCCGAACTGCCAGCCAAAAAATCGCGGCGTTGCATGGAGGCGAATCTCCAGACACGAGAGAGGACCAGGGGAGTGGGAACGAGATCGCAGCATTGTAATCCGCCGCTAAGCGGCAAAACAGCCATCGAGGCGAAGAGCCGCGCCGACGCGTCGGGCGAGCGAACCGGGTTGGTAGAAAAGTTTGTGTTTTCGACCGATTTTGCTAGACTACGGGCCTCTTCGGAAAATGACGCGGTGGTGTCGAGTGCGTTCGCAACTCGATACGCAACAGGGGCGGACTGATGACTGATCGGAAGCTGCGGCAGCGACCGGCGTTTACGCTCGTCGAGTTATTGGTGGTAATCGCTATCATCGGCATTCTGGTGGCGTTGCTCTTGCCGGCCGTCCAATCGGCGCGGGAAGCGGCGCGCCGCATGCAATGCACCAATAATCTCAAGCAACTGGGTCTGGCGATCCATAACTATGCTTCCGCGCGGAACGAATACTTCCCGCCGGGCGCGGTCGATGGGGCCAAGCATGCTGTCTTTACGCACATGCTGCCGTATTTGGAACAGCAAAACGTCTTCGACAATATCAACATCAACGCGACGGGCGACAGCAGCACGCACCTCTACACCTTAATTAGCGTCTATCAATGTCCCAGCTATAACGGCAACAGGATCGAGCGCAATCCTCCCTTCAGTTATCAAAAGGGCGCCCTCACCATGTATCAAGCCGTCGGTGGCTCGCTTGTGAACAAAGGCGAAACCGTCACCGCCAGCAGTTCCTATGGCGGACTGCCGGACAACGGCATGTTTGGCTTTAAGTTTTGTCGGCAGATGGGCGAGTGTCGCGACGGACTAAGCAATTCGCTCGCCTTTGGCGAGTTCGTGCATCGCGACTACAAAGGGGGCAGCTATCAACCGGCCCCCGGCAACGTGCGCCCTTGGATCCTCGGCGACAATGGCGACAAAGGCATGTATGCCTACAAAGTGGTCGAGTATGCCGTCAATTCCAAGCTCGATCGCATCGCCGACGGCGTCGCCTTCAACCATTTGCCAATGGGTAGCTACCACACCGGCGGCGCGAATTTCTGTCTCGGTGATGGCAGTGTCCGCTTTCTCACCGACTCGATGACGTTTAGCGTCTACGAAG
>JBGSHH010000438.1:0-2532 GCA_041752355.1 Pirellulaceae bacterium
GCGTCTCCACGTCGCGGACCGAATCGAGGTATTCGTCCAACTTACGCTGGTCAGTGGTGCTGATGCGGCGTCGCAGGTCCTGAGCGTCCGCCAGCACCGCGTCGAGTACACTTTTGTCACCTGGTGCAACCTCGTCCTTGAACAGGCGGTCGAAAGCCAGCGCGGGATAAAGCTCAAGCGGCGTCGGCGTCGTGGGTGAACTCCAGGAAATGTGCGAGCTGTAGAGCATCGAGTAGTTTTTATGGACCGACGGGTTCGAATGCTCGCAACCCAGCACGAGACTGGGCACCTTCGTCGATCGTCCATAGGTCTGAGCCATGAGCTGGTCGAAGCTTGTTCCCGATCGAATCTCGCCGCCCGAGGCGATCGGCGCGCCGGAGAGAATGTTGCCGGTCTGTGAACTGTGGATATTTCCCTTCCTCGCTTCTTCATGGTAGAGACCACGCACGAAGAGAAGTTTCTCACGCAAAACCTTCAGCGGAGTCAGCACCTTGCCGAGTTCCATGTCGCGGCCTTCACCGTTTGCCCACCACTCTTTCGAATGAAAACCGTTACCAGAAAACAGCACTGCCAACCGCACCGGTGCATCGCACGCGGGCTTGTTGGCACGCGGTTCGTCGCCCCACACGTTGAATGATTCAAGCCATGGCAAGGCCATGCTGACGCCCACTCCACGCAGGAAAAAACGGCGAGAGAAATGATGTTGGTTCATGCTGGCTCCGATTAAGGGGGGGATTCGTTTGTAGTAGGCACACTCCGTGTGCCTGCTACCTTTGCGAGTTGTTGGAGAGAGAGTTTCTCCCGCGGATTTCGCGGAACTGTGGACTCAGGACAATCAGTTCAATGGCAGTGCCGACTCGATTATCGTGTGATTTGAGGTGGACGAGCATGTCGTCGAGCAGCGGTTTGTCGGACAGTTGCACTCCGCGGCCCAACGCGTAGCCGAGCAGTTTACGACAGAACTGCCGAAGGAAGTCGTCTCGGCGTTGCTTCAGCAGATACGAGCGCAGGCCATCTATGCCGTTCAATTCGCCGCCACCTGGGAGTTTCGCCAGCGTGTTGATCGGCAATCCCGCGGCGTCCTGGCTGCGCCTTCGGCCGATCGCGTCGAAGCCTTCCAACGCGAAGCCAAAATGATCAATGCGCTGGTGACAGCGAGCACACTTGGGATCGCTGCTGTGACGTTCGATCAACTGCCGTTCTGTCAGACCTTCGGGAGCTTCGTCCGGCAGGACCGGCACGTCTTTGGGCGGTCGTGGAAGCTTCTCACCCAACACGACTTCGCTGATCCAATTGCCTCGCAGAATCGGGCTGGTACGGGACGCGCCGCTCTGCTTCGACAGCGTGGCGGCGAAGCCCAGCATGCCTCCGCGACCATGGGCTCGCAGTCCGTCAACTCGTTGCCACTCGTCACTGGGTAGCGCAATGCCGTAGTGTTCGGCAAGAGCGGCATTCATGAAGCTATGGTCGGAGTCCAGCAACGACAACACGGACCGATCCGCCTGGAACAGGTCCATCAGGAAACGAACAGCCTCTTCCTGCATCTCATCGCGCAAGCCGACAAACGTCGGAAAATGCCGTTCACTTTTTTCGTTCAATGTTTCAAGATCACGGATGTGCAGCCATTGGCAACCGAATTCGGTCGCCAACCGCCGAACTCGGCCGTCCTTTAACATGCGTCGAGTTTGAGCGGCCAGTGTTTCGTCATCACGCAGCCTGCCCGCAGCGGCCAAGGCGCGAAGTTCTTCGTCGGGCGCGGATGACCACAGGAAATAGCTCAGTCGCGTTGCCAGTTCCCAATCGCTGACCGGCCTGGATTTCGAGCCTTCTCCCACAAGTTCGCCGCGATACAAAAATGCAGGCGAAGTCAGCACACGCGTTAGAAGCAGGCGAACCGCTTCCTCGTGGGCGACGCCCCTGGACCGCAGCGCTTGATAGAGATCGTGCAGGGCTTTCTGTTCTGGCCCGGTCAGGGGGCGACGCCACGCTTGATCGGCAAACCGAACAACCGCCTCGACCTGCACCGGTTGCACGTCGACCATCAGCTTCCGGAACTCCTCCGCTCCGCGCATGATTGGTTCGCGCAACGGCTCCAATCGCTTGTCGCCGTGCGGTGCGTTGGGACCGTCCTGCGTCGAGTATTCCCAGATCTGTTTGAAAGCATCGACCAGCGTGAGTGCGTCCTGGCTGACGAAATGCAGTTCGGCCCACAAACGATCGAGCGAGGCGCGTTGTTCGTCATCGAGCATCAATCGCGACAGCAGTTCGTCTTCACGATGAAACAACGTCAGCGTGACCACTTCATCCACAGGCACAATGGTCGTATAGCAGACCGTGGCTGGGAACAGTTGACGGAAATCATCGAATGCGGCCTCGAATCGCTTACGGGCGGCGCTGCGGTCGTTCACCAGCACGGGAGCCTCGAAAGCCATCGATGGCATGCTGGATGTCCATGCTCCCTGAAGCTTCCGGGAAGTGTAGGGACCTGGACGTAAGCCGGTGCCTGTCGGCCGGCGGGTGAGGACAGATCGG
>JBGSHH010000439.1:0-3949 GCA_041752355.1 Pirellulaceae bacterium
TGCAGATTGAGCGCGGTTTCCGTGCCATCGGGTGCGATATGGACGAATTCGCCGGTGTGCTTTTTGGTGGTATGCGGCCAGCCAGCAGGCGACATTTCCGCTTTCTCGCGTTCACTGCGGTCTGGGGCGGGAGACTGCTTAACAGTGGTCTTGGGTTGTGCCGTCGGCTGGGAAGGCTGACAGCCTACGAGGCATAAGAATACAGCCAGAGTTGCCAGGAGTTGTCGCATGGTAGTGCTCCGTGTTAGCTAGATGAGGGTGTTCTCCGAGGCTCAAAGGGTAAAAAGGCTATTGAACAGTTCGCAGCAGGGCGCGTCAAATTGCCTGCTATCAGCTTGCCGTAACCATTTTGCCCGAAAAGTCATGGGGTGTTGGCTTGTTCTACCCATGTAAACCAATCGTCTTACGCAGGACGCATCAACGAATGTTGAAGTTTCCTTGCAATTTTGATTCGTTCCGGCGATAATCTGCTTCCAGCCCACCATTACAGCATGGCTAAGGACGGACTCGATTCCGTAAAGCACCCCTCCTCAGGATTAAGAACCATGCCCATTGCCAGCCTGCATGTTGTTCGACGTTTGGCCATCATGGCCGCACTTTTCTCGCCAGCACTGCTAACGTCGGCTGCGTTGGCACAAGATGCCGCCAAGCCGGTTGCTCCCGGCCTGGGTGATCCTGGTCAACTGCAAGGTATTGCGGTGGAAACCGGTCGCCAAATCGATGGCGGATTCGTGTTGTCGGGCCGTGATGCCAGTCAGCAAATTGTGGTCACTGGCAAGTATTCTACCGGTCAGAATCGAGATTTGAGCCGAACCGCGAAGTACACCGTCACGCCGGTAGGCATCGCGGAGATTGACAGCACTGGTTTTGTAACGCCGGTCAAAGAAGGCGAAGCGACGATCAAAATCGAAGCCGCTCCTGGCATCGAAGCGACCACGAAAGTCACCGTAACGCACATCGAACAAGATCTGCCGGTGAACTTCCCCAATCAAGTCACGCCGATCTTCACCAAGTTCGCCTGCAATGGCGGCGGTTGCCACGGAAAATCTGGTGGCCAAAATGGCTTCCGTTTGTCATTGCTTGGCTTTGAGCCCACAGAAGACTACGAATTCCTCGTGAAAGAAGGGCGAGGTCGCCGCTTGTTCCCCGCCGCGCCCGATCGCAGTTTGCTGCTGCAGAAAGCCTCGGCGCGCGTGCCGCATGGTGGGGGTATGCGTATCGAATACGATTCGGCAGCCTACCGCGTTTTGCGTCGTTGGGTGGAGCAAGGCATGCCTTATGGAAGTCCTGAAGATCCCACGATCACAGAAATCAAGGTTTATCCCACCGAAATGCTGATGGAGCGCGATGGTTCGCAACAGATTACCGTTATCGCCCATTACAGCGACGGCTCGACCGAGGATGTGACGCGGGTTGCCCAGTACGACTCCAACGACGCCGAAATGGCGGAAGTCGCGGTAACTGGTTTGGTTAAAACGGCTCAGCTCACTGGTAGCGTCGCCGTCATGGCTCGTTATCAAGGGCAAGTCGGCGTATTTCGCGCTACAGTGCCACTGGGTGCCGATGTCGCGAACTTGCCCGCTGCCAAGAACTTTATCGACGATCAAGTCTTTGCCAAGCTCAAGGCTTTGGGCCTGCCAGCGTCGCAAGTTTGCGATGATCCCACATTCCTGCGTCGCGTAACGATCGACATTGCCGGTCGTTTGCCGACGCTCGAAGAGAGCGAGCAATTCCTGGCCGATGGCTCCGCCGACAAACGGGCGAAGGTTATCGATCGGCTGCTCAATAGCACCGACTATGCCGAGTATTTTGCGATGAAGTGGGGAGCCATTCTCCGCAATAAGCGCCGTCAGGACAACGAGAAAGAAGCGACCTTCGCGTTCTACGACTGGATTCGCGAAAGTTTGAACGAAAACAAGCCTTACGATCAATTCGTGCGTGAGGTTATCACTGCCACCGGCGAAGCTGGCAAGACGCCGCCGGTCGCTTGGTATCGCGAGGTGAAGGATGCTTCGGCGCAGGTCGAAGATACTGCGCAGTTGTTCCTCGGCTTGCGCATTCAGTGCGCTCGTTGCCATCATCATCCGTTTGAGAAGTGGAGCCAGCAAGACTATTACGGCTTCGCTGCGTTCTATAGTCAGGTTGGTCGCAAGAAGGGCCTGCGTCAAAACGAAGAGCGGATCTTTCATAAGCCCGGCATCGCCCAGGCGACCAATCCCAAGTCGGGTCAAGCCGTGAAGCCCACCGGATTGGGAAGTGCACCGCTCGAATTGGATGCCTACACCGATCCGCGTCATTCGCTGGTCGATTGGATGGCCGATCCGCAGAATCCGTTCTTCGCCAAAGCGGTCGTGAATCGCTACTGGAAGCACTTCTTCGGTCGCGGTTTGGTCGATCCCGAAGACGACATGCGTGTGACCAATCCTGCTACCAATCCAGCGCTGCTCGACGCACTCGCCAAGGATTTTATTGACAGCAAGTTTGATCTCAAGCATTTGGTGCGGACAATCGCCTCGTCCCAGGTTTATCAGTTGAGCGCGCAACCCAACGAATGGAATCGCGACGACAAACAGAACTTCTCGCGTTACTATCCGAAGCGTTTGAACGCGGAAGTACTGCTGGATGCCATCGATCAGGTCACCGGCACTAGCAGTAATTTCGGACAGGTACCTGCTGGCACGCGCGCGGTGCAGTTGCCAGACAATGGTTTCAATTCGTACTTCCTGACGGTCTTCGGCAAGCCGGAGTCAAGCAGCGCATGCGAATGCGAACGATCCTCGGAAGCGAACCTGGCTCAAAGCCTGCACTTGCTCAACTCGGGTGAAATTCAAGGCAAGCTGACAGCGGGGAATGGACGTGCTTCGCAACTGGGCGCCGACAAAGCCCGCGAGCATGTCGGCAAACTGCGCGAGCTGTATTTGCTGGCCTTGTCGCGCGAGCCCTCGCCTGAGGAAGCCGCCGTGGCGTTGGGCCATATCACCAAGAATGAACAGGATCCCAAACGCGCTTACGAGGATATCGTCTGGGCGTTGATCAATACGAAGGAATTTCTCTTCAATCACTAATCCGCTAATTTGAATTTGTGGCCTGCGGCTCGTTCCCCTCACGGAACGAGTCGTCGGCCCTGATGCCGCTGTTTCCCGCCGACATTTCCCGTTCCCGCCAATTACAATCAAACACGTTGTCGCACGCTTCGCGGAGCGGGCGACGAACCGCCGCCGCGAACTGGTTGCCCACAGCCTAGTCTCGTCTGGCCTCTCCACCGCGAAAGGACACGCCCCATGTCGCGACGCTTTCCTGCTTACCTCTTCGCTGCGCTATTGGCTTTCGGTGGATTGAGTTCCATCGTTTGTGCGCAGAACATGCCGACGCCACAATTGATGAGTCTTTTTCCAGCGGGTGGTAAAGCTGGCGCGGCGGTTGAAGTGACCGTCACGGGCAGCGATTTGGACGAGATCAGCCAGTTGCTGTTTTCGGCGTCAGGCCTCTCGGCGAAATTGAAAGAAGACGCGGCGCCGGTGGAAGCGGTCGCAGGCAAGAAGGGGCGACGTGGACAACCCAAGCAAGTCGCTAATATTTTCACGGTGACGATCGATGGCAATGTCGCGCCCGGCATCTATGAAGCCCGCGTGATCGGTCGTTTTGGCATCTCGAACCCGCGCATCTTTGTGGTTGGGACTCACGAGGAGGTAATGGAGGCCAGCGGCAACAACACTGCCAGCACGCCACAAGAAATCGCCGTCGGAACCGTCGTCAATGGCCGCGCGGATCAAAACAACAAGGACTATTACAAGCTTACGTTCAAGCAAGGACAACGCGTCATTGTCGATTGTCAGGCTGAGCGCATCGATTCACGCATGGATGCGACGTTGGCAGTTTTGAATAGCGATGGTCGCGAGCTTGCCCGCAATCGCGATACCGAAGGGGATGATCCCATTGTCGATTTCGT
>JBGSHH010000440.1:0-4801 GCA_041752355.1 Pirellulaceae bacterium
GTGGAAGTGCAACGAGAAATTGAGCAAGCGAAGTATCGCCGCCAGGCATCCGACCAACGCCAACGAGCCGCCAACCGAACCGAGAAGGTAGCCGATCAATGAGCAAGCAATCCACCACCAGCAAAACCACGAACCCGGCCAAGTCTGCCGAGCCGTCTGCGATCACGCCCCGCCAGGTGGCCGCCTACCGCACCGATCCCCGCGCGTTCGTCCGCTCGTTGATCGTCCCCACTCCCGCCGGCGCTCGCCCGTTTGGTGAAATCATGGCACCGCATCAAGTGGAGTGGCTGGAAATCCTCGCCCCCGCATTCCTGTCTGTTTCGCGTGGCCAAGTTCCCACGATCGGTAGGTTCTGGATCGAAGCGACGAAGGGCAGTGGCAAAGATCACATTTTGGCCGCGTTGATGCTGTGGCTGGTGGCGTTCGCTGTTCGCCCGCTGCTCTCTCAGGTTGGCGCTGCCGATCAAGATCAAGCCGCCGAACTTGAGAAGTCCGCCCGCACATGGCTTTTTCATTCCGCCTGGTTGAAAGCCCGCGTGGAAGTAATCCAAGGGCGAATCGTCCGGAAGGGGCAAAAGAAATCTGACGATGGACCCGTTTGTGAGATTGTGGCCGCCGACGTCGCTGGTTCGCATGGTGGTCGACCCGACGCTTTGGTTCTGAATGAATTGCACGCGTTTACAAAATGGCCCTTCGTGCAAAACATGCTCGACAATGCTTCCAAGATCCCCGGCGGATTGGTTATTTGTGCGACCAACGCCGGCCACATCGGCACCGAGGCTTGGAAGCTCCGCGAGATTGCCCGCACCTCGCCCCGCTGGAAGTTCCTCCAATTTGATCAGCCCGCGCCGTGGCTGGATGCTGCCGAACTGGATGAAGCCCGCCGCCGCAACTCCACCGAGCGATACAACCGCCTGTTCCGTGGGATTTGGTCCCGAGGACTGGGCGATGCTTTGGACGCCGCCGACGTGGAAGGGAGCGTTGACCGCAAGTTGTCGCCGATGATCACCCGCGACGTTCCTTCACCCGACGGCCACGGCCGCAGCATCTTCCCAACGTTGATTGCCGGTATCGATCTTGGCATTCGGCACGATCACAGCGCCGTTGTCGCTCTCGCCGCGATCCCGTCGACGAACCGCGTTCGGTTGGCTGATTGCAGATTCTGGAAACCGGACCAACAAACCGGCAAGATCGACCTGGAGGCCGTGGAGGCTGGCATTCTCGATTTGCACACCCGATTGCGTTGTGCGGCGTACTACTTCGATCCGTACCAAGCGGAACTGATGGCGCAGCGATTGGAGAAGCGCGGCCTACGCATGATCCCGATGCCGTTCGTTGGTTCGAACCTCAACATCATGGCCACGACGATCCTGGAGGCTTTCCGCTCCCGCCGTGTTGATTTGTACGATTGCCCGCGATTGGTTAGCGACTTGTTGCGACTGACGATTGTGGAGAAGTCGTACGGCCACAAACTTGAAGCCACTCGCGACGTCGATGGCCACGCCGATACCGCCACTGCTTTCGCCATCGCCTTGCCTGCTGCGATCGAAGCCACGAACCGCTTTGCGACTGGGCAGGCGGTTTGCTCGCCGATGACGCTCAATGAAATGGCGGGCGGTTTAGTTGGTTCGTCCTACCGCCCCGGCTTTTAACTTCGCACGAAAGGTTATCCCCGCCATGAATTCGACCCAACATTTCGTTTCTGACGTCGAGCTGCTCGCCCAGCTGCAAGTTCGCGAGTGTGCGCCGCTGTCCCCTGGTGAGGTTTTATTGATGCAATCGCTGGTCCGCCGCGCGACTGCTGGTTGCACGTTGCTTTGCCCGTCCCCTTCCACCCCGCCGGCCAAACTCCCCGGCGCGTGGTTATGCGAATTCAACGCGATGGCCCAACCGCATGTTCAAAAGATGGCGGGGGCGAGTCAGTTTGACCGCGAAAAGCGTTGTTACGATCCCTGTAAGTAATCCCCATTCACAAATCACGTTTTCCGTTTCTGTTTTGTCACCCGTTTTTGAAAGGTTCGAATCATGGCTGTTGCAACTTTTACCTCTCTGACTGCTCGCTTGGCTGCCGCGAAAGCCGACTTGGCAATCCGCGCCGCTAACATCGCTACGGCCGCCACTGCCGTCGCCAGTGTGAGCGCCGCCGCTGTTGGCCAGGAAACCGACGCCGAGCGCGTTGCACGACTCAACACGATGCTCGATATCACGCTGGGCAACTTTGCTTCTGCGGCATCGGTGGCACAAGGCGAAACGGACAACTACCGCCGCGCCATCGCGCATGACCTGTTCGAAATCAAAGGCACTGTTTAATCGCTGCGGAAGTTCCGTAGTTCCATCCACTTCACTTTTGGGAGTTTCTTAAATGTTCGGATTTGGTGCAACTAATCAAACGATCGTCCCCGCTCGCGAGTCGTCACCATTGGCCGCCAGTGTCGCCGCGATCGCTGACGACAAACTTGCTGTTCCGCTCGCCCGCTATCGGGAATTGATCGTATCGGCAGCTTGCGGCGCAGAAGTCGCGCCCGCTGAATTGTTCGAAGCCTGCCAGGCTGCCGGCAAACCAATCGCCGAGATTGATCGCGTTATTGATGTTTGCCGCGATGGCCTGCGGATGCGGCGCGAAATGATTGAAGCCAAAGCGAAAATTCCGGCGCTCGAGGCTGCCAGCGAAGAAGCGTTTGCCAAGTGGCACGCGATGAAGGACAAGCTTCGCGAACTGACGGCCGAAGTCGAGTTATCCAGCCGCGCCGCTTCCGCCGCTGGCAATCAAGTTACCGAGGCGAAGACTCGCGCCAATGATCGGCGCTATCAACTGACGCAATCCCACTTCGTTGAACTGCTGGGCGAACCGCCTGCGAGTGTGGAAGCGATTCCCGCGAAGTAGCTGCTTTCTCTGTTCCCGTTACCTGTCCCTGTTTTAACTTTCATTTCATTCCGTTGGAGATCACGACCATGATGTTTTTCACTTCCCCGGGCGCCGCTGCTGCTCCCGTCATCCGTTCGGCCGCCATCGCTGCTGCTGCCAAGCTGGCCGAGCAACGCGCCGTCGAACCCCGCCAGCGCTATCTTGAGTTGGTGGCAACCCTTGCCGGCGGTGGCATGGCAGAAGCCGACCATGTGTTGCAGATTGTCACCGCGGCGAACGAGACTTTGCCGCAACTCGATGCCGATACGGAATTGTTCCGCGAATATCGCGTTCACTTGGGCAATCTCGATGAGGCCCGGATCACTACGGCGCAAGCTGCTTGCGATGTGGCCAGCGAAGCGTTCTTGAAAGCTCGCGAAGCCTACAAGCTGGCCGAGCAAGCCGCCGAGACCGCGCGTTGTGCGAGCCGTGACGCGCGACATAAATGCTCGCAAGCCGAACGCCGATTGTCGGACGTGCGGAGCCTTGCGCATGTTTCCGACCGCGCGCTGCATAGTGGCCGGTTCGTGAAGTTCGATTCCGCGTTGGTTGCTGCTCCCGAGGAACCGGAAAAGATTGTTATCGGTTCCGACCTGCCAAAGCACGTAGTCACGTTCGTATAGCGATTAGCGATCAACTGACCGGGGCGGTTTTTTGATTCGTTGACCTGTCCGATTTTTCACACGCCATTTCACACGCCAATTTCACCACCACGAAGGAACACAAACCATGGTCGCCACCAACAACCGCACCGGTACCCGCACCCGCTTTGCTGACGATGACACCGACAAGTTCGATGATTCGCTTCTCACATCCCACCGGATGTTGCATTTCCTGTTGGATTACAAGCTGGCGTTGCTCCGGCTCGCCAACACCGGCCCATTCGGTCGACTTGCCCGCCAAACGTGCGTTGCCTTTCTGCAAGAGGTGCTGAATGATCCCGACCGCTCGCGCGTCGATGGCGATTCAGATCCACATCAAGGCTTCATTGCCGCCAAGATGCTGATTTACCGTCTGGATGGCGACAATCCCAAGCTGAACACGGTCGAACTGAGAAAACTATTCGAGACGCTCCCGCCCGACACGATCGCTGAGGCTTTCGATTCGTTCACGCCACCGATGAAGGCTGGCACGCAAACCGAGAAAGAGAAATTGGAGCAATGGCGGCAGTTGATTCGCAACCTCATTGAAAAGCGTAACGCCAAGCTGGATCGTCGCCAGCAGGAGCAGGACGAGAAGGAAGGCAAATATAAGCCGATGGGTAGCGTCATGACGATGCAAGCCACGCCGTTTAGCGAACCGTCGGCGAACCGTTCGTATGGCTTCACCAAACAGAACGCGCCGAAGATTGGGAAGATCATCGACGATCTAGAAAAGAAGATCGGCCGAAAGTTTTAAGCCCCTCCCTTCCCGCTGGCCTGATTTGTTTGCAATTCACCCAACCCCAATAAATCGAGAGCATGACAATGGACGAAGCAAGATTTGTATTTGAATTTGTGGACAAGAGCGGGAGCCCTCGCGCGCCCGGTGGTGGTGCGCCACAATCAGGCGGCCAAGGAAGCGATACGGCGGGACAATACTGGGACGCACAAAACGCGGCTGGTGGCGCTGGCGGTTTGGCTCACGAAAATGCGGCGAAGTTCGGCAGCAACCACCCAGGCGTTCCGACACCGGCCACTGTCCCCGGCTCGCAAGCGTCCAAACCTAGTGACACTGGGCGGCTAAGCGATACTGCCAGCGAGATCGGCGGGATTGTCGGCCAAGCCAGCGGCGCGCTAAAGGGGCTGCCAACCGGCCCTAGCGACTTGATCGGGCGCGGAAAAGCACTTGCTGAGGCGGCCACGCGAGCGACTTCTTTAGCAGATCGAATGTTCACCGCGGCCAAGGGTGCAGGTA
>JBGSHH010000441.1:0-3231 GCA_041752355.1 Pirellulaceae bacterium
CCTTGCGACCCGTCGCGCAAGGTTGTGTCGTAGATCTGGATGGCACGCATCGATTTCACCTGGGATGGCCGCGAGCCGCGCGGCGATCAAATTGTGAGGACGAACAACGCTCCGGCGCGACTCGCCGGATGTAATATGTAACAAAAAAACCCCTCAGCCCGCAGTGGGCTAAGGGGTTGTTCACTTTCGGTAATGTCCGGCTGAACCCCTTACGCCCGCGGCGCCGTAATAATCGTTACGCCGATCATCGCTACACCACTAATCACGTCCGAAATACCGTTCCCAACCACCATTTGTGGCAGGCGGGTCGAATTGTGTTCGGGAAGGTTCATAGGTAGCGAGACACGGTGCAGGTAGAGTGGGTTCACCAAACTCTCATATCCAGATAATACCATACTTTCTGCTGGTATACTGGGCAAGAGGAGCCACTCGATCGCACAAATGAACCTGCTGAAGCAACGCAACTGCTATACCATTAGAGGGGTTTGAGACGAGGCAAAGGACAACGTTACGAATAATGAAATTGTGCTGAACGAATCGGATATCGCCAGACTAATGGAATTGCCCGCTGGCGCGAATATCGTTGATCAGCAGGGACGGATCGTCGGCATATTCTTGCCCGCCAGTGTTCCCCACGAAGACATCAGCGACGAGGAATCCGAGCGTCGGTATCGGAAACAACGCTCAAACACATGGAAGTCATGCTCCGCATTGTCAATCTCGGCATTCGATTACGCTTAGATGCGAGGTACAAGGAAGTCTTTGTTTCCCATGTATGCGCCATTTATTGGTACGTCTAGACTTTCATCCCAATGCCTTCATTTCGCGTCTATAACCGCTACACCTACGCCGAGATTCTCGGGGGCTTGATCGGTTGGCCACTTGCGGGAGTCGCGCTGTTGGCGTTATGGCTGTTCGGCAACCCGACCGTGGCGAATATCGGCATTGTGAAAGGGGTTGCTGTTGCGGTTTGTTCGATTGCCGCGCCGTTCTATATCGCCTACAAGTTCTATCGCGCCGTGTGGGTAGCCGCGATGTGGATCAAGTTTGGCGAGTCAATCATTATCCGGCGCTGGTTTTGGGAGGAACAGTATCCGACTGACGCGATCGGCGGCATCTTCATTGACAAACAAGCGATCGGCATGTCGAGTGGCGTGCCACTGGTAAATATCACGGTGGCAAATGAGAAATACCTGCGTTTGACCGATCGCGAAGGACGGGATCTGGCTCGCATCGGTATCGATCGAGCCAGTTGCGCGAAACTGCTGGAGTTTCTGCGTAAACATCCCTACCACGAGATCGGTTAGATCTTATCGCACATGAACTTGTCGCAATTCTTGGGCTGCTCAAGTGGAGCGCGACGGAGTGCGACATCCATTTAGATTTGGCTTGCTGACGGCAATCCTCCTTTGTACCATTGGAGGGGAAGGCATCTTTATCATTTCGTAAGGACAACACCAATGACTCGAATTGTGCTGGATGCGCAAGCACCCGAAAAGCTGGCGAATGCCAAAGGGATCGTGGAAATCTGTGACACACAAGGTCGAGTTCTGGGGATGTACGCGGCGGGTCCGGAGCTGAAATCTCTGTTCAAGCTTGAACCGCAGGTCAGCGAAGAAGAACTTGATCGGCGGGCCCACGAAGGCAATTACATCACCACCGATGAACTCCGCGCGCGACTAAAGATCCACTGATGTTTGCAGTCAAATGGCACGAAGACGCTGGCGAGGAATTCGTCGTCGCCTGGTTCGCGGCGGATATGGTGCTGCGCCAGAAACTGGACTCCGCGCTGAGTAAACTGGAGACGGACCTTGCCTCCGATCCAATCGGCAACAGTGAGTCTCGCGAAGGCACTCTCCGTATCGCGTTCGCGCTTCCACTGGGGGTCATGATCATCGTAGATGAAGATGCCAATGAGGTGCGCATTCGACACGTTTGGCTCACAAGCTGAGAGCAAACTAAGCACTTTCTTCATATTCCCCGTCTAATCGCTGATCTTCTCCCTCTTCCTCCCACAAGCCTTCCTCGCCTTCGCCGGATTCTTCATCCTCGCTGGCGTGGTCGAGCTCCTGGTCTTCGTCTTCCTCCGAATAGTTCTCTTCTTCGTCCACGATTTCATCCTCGACCGGTTTCGCCAGCTTTGGTTTGCGCGCAGGCTTAGCGGGCGCCGAGGCGGGCTCCTCGTCCCAGGTTTCATCGCGGGTAATCTTGTTGCGTTTCTTCGGTTGCGCGGCCGGAGTTGCGTCCCCCTTCTCGCCCCCTTGCATCGCTTCCCAATCGGCGATGGAGAGCAGGATTTCGCGGGCTTGCGAGCCGTTATAGTTGCCGACAATGCCGTCTTCCGCCATGTAGTCGATCAATCGCGCGGCGCGACCGTAGCCAATCCCCAGCGCCCGTTGCAAGAGCGACACACTACCGCGCCCCTCGCGCACCACCACATCAATGGCCTGTTCGTAGAGTTCGTCACGCTTCTTCAACTTGCCAGGACCGGCACCTTCACCATCGCCTTCTCCTTCGGGATGGGCGACCTTCATATTGATCAGTTCGTCGGCGAAGTCCTGTTTGTGCTGGCTGGCGAAATCGACAATCTGGTTGATCTCGTCATCGCTAACGTACGTCCCTTGCCCGCGCAACAACATGCTCGTGCCTGGCCAGAGGAAGAGCATATCACCATTGCCGAGCAGTTTGTCCGCACCCATTTCATCCAGCACGACGCGGCTATCGGTACGGCTGGCGACTTGGAACGAGATTCGGGCAGGCAAGTTGGATTTGATCAAGCCGGTGATAACATCGACCGTTGGTTTCTGCGTGGCGAGAATCAAATGGATACCGACCGCTCGGCTCTTCTGTGCCAGTCTAATAATGTATTGTTCCACTTCCTTGCCGGCGGTCATCATCAGGTCGGCGATCTCGTCGGCGACGATCACAATGAACGGTAAGTTCAGTGGCACGAGCGTCTTTTCTTCTTCCGTTTCGACGCCGAGTCGTTCGAAAATCTCATCCTCGCTCAGCGCGTTATAACTGGTGACGTGGCGTACACCTGCCTTGGCGAGTAAGGCGTAGCGCTCTTCCATCTTCTCGACCGCCCAGGCGAAAATCGCTTCGGCTTTTTTCATGTCGGTGACGACCGGATGCATCAAGTGCGGCAGGCGGCCATACCCGGAAAGTTCAACCATTTTAGGATCAATCATCAGCATTCGCACTTCATCGGGCCGCTTGGTCATCAAGACC
>JBGSHH010000442.1:0-11241 GCA_041752355.1 Pirellulaceae bacterium
CAAATGCGCATTTATCGTGCATGTGCCGGCCTATAAGAACTTTGACGACGAAGCCAAGGAATCATTGGCCGAGATCGCCTGGGCCGCTGCCCAACAATCGGTCGATGGCACACTTCAGGAAGGCGACGAGTTAGCCGTCGGCATGAAAGGTGTGCTGCTCTATGGGAAGATTATGATCGGTGAAGTCGTCGACGACGCAAGCGAGTTGAAGTCAGGCATCACCCGCGAAACGACAGTTTCCGACGAATGGCTCTTGCCATTCTTTAAAGCGCCCAACGTAAAAGCGCCCGACTCGAAAGAGCCGGGCGAAGCTAAATAGATTTAAACGATCGCGAGCAACGAACTACGGCTGCGCTGGTGGCGGATTCTCACCCGACTTCTCGACTTCTTGCTGGGTGGTGGTCGTCGTAGTGCCGCCAGGCGTCGTAACCGTAGTTTCTTTCTTGACTGCGGCTTTATCGGTGCAACCGAGGCTGGCAAACAACAGCGAGCCAACGCACAACGTGCTGAATAAGAGACGGTTCATGGTAGCCTTTCCTGAGGTACTAGTGAGGTAAAATCAAATCCACATCGCAGCAGGCTGAGCTTAGCCGCCCATCATCTTTGCCACGACGAAGATCAAAAACGCGCCAAATAATCCACCGCCCAACAGCAGGTAGATAATCGAATAACCAACGGCAGCAAACACGGGTGTAAGTAACATGACTTCCATGATGGTGCTCCTTATCTCATTTTGGATATTGGTGTTAACTTGACGGACGGGACCTAAGAGTTGCATTTGGCGTGCCAAAGCGACGAACACCGTCCAAGGTAACGCAATGGCACCGAAAAACCCGCTGTGGTGAGATTCGCCTGCGCGACCACGAAGCAAGTTGCTCTGTGAACGACCAACTCACTTGCAAAAGCGGGCGAAAAACTTTTCTCGCCTGTCGATTTGCGCACAACCAAGGCGACTAAAGGGTAAAGCCGCGAATGTTTCCTGCAGCGTGCAGGGAGACACGGCTCGCAACCACATCGGGGAGCTTAATCCCATGATCGCCGCCCTTTGCCAGTTTCCGATTGCCTTTCGCGCCGTCTGCCGCGCGATCATTTGCCCACCACAAAAGCCTGTCGCTGCTGCGCGCGATTGCTCCCGCGGTCGCCGCGTTTGCCTGGAGAAGCTTCGCCAAGAAGCACTCGCCGACACCACGCGCTTTCTCAACCGGGCCTTGTCCGGTCAGCCTGCACGATAGCTGCCAGCAACACCCTCACGCGTGCTTCTTCGCCGGCAGATTGGATGCAGGCGGTGATGGCGGAGTGGGTGGTGTTGGCCCAGGCGATGTCGGCGGGGATTTTCTCCGCTCCGCCAGCCACATGATCGAGTAATAAAACACCGGCGTCAGCAACACGCCAAAGATCGTCACGCCGATCATGCCTGAAAAGACAGCGGTACCGAGTGAGCGGCGCATTTCCGCGCCGGCACCATGCCCGAGCATCAACGGCACCACGCCCAAGATGAATGCGAAGGAGGTCATCACGATCGGTCGGAAGCGCAATTTGCACGACTCGACAATCGCTTCGAGCATTGGCTTGTCTTCGCGGCGCAATTGCTCAGCGAATTCCACAATCAAGACGGCATTCTTGGCGGCTAAACCGACCAGCACCAGGAAGCCAATCTGCACGAAAATATCGACCGGTAGGCGGGCGATGAGCATGCCGACGATGGCGCACAGCAAGCACATCGGCACGACCAGGATCACCGACAGCGGCAAACTCCAGCTTTCATACTTCGCCGCCAACACCAGATAGACCAAGAGCGTTCCCAGTCCGAAAACCAAGATCGCCACGTTGCCAGCTTTGATCTGCAGATAGGTGATTTCCGTCCATTCGAACGGCACGCCGTTGTCTTTGCAGAGCTTTTCGATTTCCGCGATCGCTTCGCCGGAACTCACGCCCGGGAGCGCCGCGCCATTGACGGATGCGGAGTTATACATGTTATAGCGCATCACCATCACAGGTCCGCCTGCATCGCGGACGGAGGCGAGCGTTCCCAGCGGCACCATTTCGCCTTCTTTATTGCGGACCTTGAGCTGCGCGAGATAGTCCGACTCCGTGCGAAACAGGGAGTCAGCCATGACGTTCACTTGCCAGGTGCGACCGAAGCGATTGAACAAATTGACGTACGCGCCCCCCATGTAAACTTGCAGCGTGTTGAAGACATCATCGACGTTCACATGCAACGATTGGCATTTGGTGCGATCGACATCGATATAGAGTTGCGGCGTTTCCGCGCGAAACATCGTAAATAGGCCAGCCAGCTTGCGTGGGCCGGGTTCTGCCGGCTCGCGCTTTTGCGGTGGTGTATTGCCGATCAAGACGATTTCATCGGTGGCTTTCTGCAACGCCACCAAATCGACAAACCCACGCTGTTCGATCTGGAATTTAAAGCCGCCTGCGTTGCCGAGTCCCTGAATGGGAGGCGCGCGAAAAACGGAGACAATGGCATCTTCAATCTCCATCGCTACCAGTTTTTGTATCTTGCTAGCGATTATTTCGTCGTAAAGTTCGTGGTCACGCCGCTCATCGAAACCGTCGAGAATCACGAAACAGGAACCGAAGTTGGAACCGTTGGAGCCGAGCAAGAAAGATTGTCCCGCGACGGCGACCGTATGCGCGACGCCTTCGATCCCCTCGTATTTCTTTTCGCCCGGCTGCTTTGCCCGGCGTCCCTTGTAGCGCTGCGATTCGTCGCCCAGCAGTATCCGTTCCAGTTGATGCATCACCTCATCGGACCGTTGCAGCGAGGCGGAATCTGGCAACTGCACATTCACCAGCAAGTAACCTTGATCCTGCATCGGAATGAAACTGGTGGGGGCCGTCGTAAAAGTGTGATAAGTGGCATAGAGCAAGCCGCCATAGACCACCAGCACGACAAAACTGAGTCGCACCAGGCGTGCCACCGTAAAGCCATAGGCGGTGGTGATGAGGTCGAACACGCGGTTGAACGCCTGAAACACGATCGCCAAGATCCTGTTCACGGGACGAATGACGAACCAACCGGCGGCGCCGCCAGCCACAAGCACAGGCAAGAAGAGAGAGTAGAAAACGGCTTGAGGCATCCATGTTGCATAGTTCTTGCCAGGGGCGAGCCATTCGCAAAGCTGTCGAGCGAACGCTTCCTGGCCCAGCCAATAGGTCAACACGGCCCCAAAAAAGGCAAAGCTCCACCAAGGCAACGCTTCGCGCACATGCTCGTGACCGCCATGCTCCCCGACTTCGGTTTGAAAAATCGTCACGGCGCGGGCCGGCGTCAGCGTCATGGCGTTAATAGCGGAAATGATCATGGCCGAAGCAATCGTCAGCGCGAACTGCCGAAAGAACTGCCCTGTCACACCGGGAATGAACGCGCTCGGAATGAACACCGAGCAAAGCACCAAGGTGATCGTGATGATCGGTCCGGTCACCTCGTCCATCGCTTTGATGGTGGCGCTTTTGGGATCGAGACCGGTGGCGATGAGCCGCTCAATATTTTCAAGCACGACAATCGCGTCATCGACGACAATGCCAATCGCCAGCACCAGCCCAAAGAGCGTGAGATTGTTGAGCGTGAAGCCCATGACCGCCATCACCGCGAACGTGCCGACCAGCGATACCGGCACATCGATCATCGGCAAGATCATCGCCTTCCAGTCTTGCAGGAAGAAGAGCACAACGATCGCCACCAAGATGACGGCGTCGCGCAACGTGACGAAGACTTCTTCTACCGATTGATGAATGAAAGGTGTGGTGTCGTAGACGATTTCATAGTCGATGCCGGCGGGAAAGCTCTGTTTTAGCTCCTCCATTTTTGCTTTGATCAAATCGGCCGTCTGCAACGCATTGGTGCCAGGCAGTTGAAACATGGCGATGCCCACGGTCGGCTGGCCATCGAGCCGAGCGATTTGATCATATTGCTGGGCGCCAAGTTCCACGCGCGCCACGTCCTTGAGTTGCACGACTTGCGTCGATGTGCGATCGCTACGATCACTTCTCTCGCCGGTCTTGATGATGATGTCGCCGAATTGCTCCACCTCTTCTAGCCGGCCGAGCGTGCTCATGGTGTACTGGAATTTTTGACCATCCGGCACCGGCGGACGTCCTATCTGGCCCGCCGCGACTTGAACATTCTGGCTTTGAATCGCATTGACCACATCCGACGCAATCAGATTGCGCGCCGCCATTTTGTCGGGATCGAGCCAAACGCGCATGCTGTAATCGCGCTGCCCCAGGAAACTGACGTCCCCTACACCATCAATGCGGGCGAGTTCGTCCTTGACCTGGATGGTCGCGTAGTTGCTCAGATACAAGTCGTCATAGCGGCCGTCCGGTGAAATCAAATTCACCACCAAGAGGATGCTAGGCGAACGCTTCTTGGTGTTGACGCCTTGCACCTGCACCTCGCGCGGCAATTGCGGCATCGCGAGCGAAACGCGATTCTGCACCAGCACTTGCGCCATGTTTAGGTCGGTGCCGAGGTCAAAGGTGATGGTGAGTGCATAAATGCCGTCGTTGGTACATTGCGACGACATGTACAACATGTCTTCCACGCCGTTAACTTGTTGCTCGATCACCGCCGCCACGGAATCGGCCACGGTTTGCGCGTTGGCGCCTGGATAGACGCACGTCACCTGGACCGTCGGCGGTGTGATATCGGGATACTGCGCGATCGGCAGTACAAACGACGCGACGCCGCCGATGAGCGTGATCACAATCGAAATCACCCAGGCGAAGATCGGACGCTCGATAAAGAATCGTGCTAACACAACAGCTCCTTGATGTGATCGCTAGGCTACTCGGACGAAGCAGCCGGCTTGGCATCGACCAACATGCCAGGGCGAATTCGTTGCAAGCCGTTGAGCACGACTTTGTCACCAGCGACGATGCTCGGCTCGCCTTGTTCATCCGCGTTCGCCAATCGCACCGCGCCCCCTTCGCGTATGATGGGGAGAGGCTCGACGACTTGCATGCCGTCGGGTTGTTGCGCGCCGACCACGATCGAGCGATACTCGATCTTGCTTTCGCCATTGACGACGAATAGGTATTTTTGTCCTTGATCGGTGCCAATCGCGGCTTGTGGCACCAACAGCGCGGGATGCGGCTTACCGATCGGCATGCGCACGCGCACGAACAGTCCCGGCGTGAACAGGCGAGCTTTGCCCGATGTCAGCTTGGGATTGGGAAACTCACCGCGCACTTGAATGGTACCGGTGGAAGGGTCCACGGAGTTATTCACAAAGTCGATCACGCCTTCGTGTGGATAGGCGTCGGGCTCCGTCGTCAGTCCAAGTTCCACAGGCATGTCGTAACCATCGCGCACCGACTTTATTTTTCCTTCGCGAATCAGCTTCTGGATGTTCAGCATCGAACGTTCATCGACATCGAAATAGGCGTAGATCGGATCTTGCGAAACGATTGTCGTCAGCAGCGTCGAGTCTTGCGTGACGAGATTGCCTCGCGTGACCAGATCGCGACCGACGACGCCGTCGATAGGCGACTGGATGCTCGTGAATTTGAGATTCAATTCGGCCGCTTCGCGCGCGGATTCGGCCGCCTTGAGCGCGGCGGCGGCTTGCGCGGCGTTGGCGGCGTCGGTATCGAGCTGTTCCGTGCTAATCGCACCAGGCGTCTTGGCGGCGATCGCTTGCGAACGGGCGGAATCGGCTTTGGCCAATTGCAAGCGCGCGGCGGCCAAATCGACTTGGTTGTTCGCTTGATCGAATATCGCCTGATAAGGGCGCGGGTCAACAATGAACAGGGGCGCTCCTTTTTCGATTTCATCGCCTGGCTTAAAGAGGATGTCCTGCAAATAGCCTGTCACACGCGCTCGCACATCGACCGACTCTTTCGCATCCATCCGCCCTGTCACATAGACATAGTCCGTCACCGTCGCTTCTTGGGGCTCGACGTAACGCACGATGGTCGCCTGCGTGTCGCCGTCGTGCGCGGCGGTATGCGAACCACCACAGCCACTTTGCATCGCGCACACCCAGATGCACAACCCGAGCCAACCACCATAGCAAATTCGAAGCATAGTGTTTTTCCTGACGAAATCAGGCCAAAACGAACGCCACGTTAAAGGGGTTCGCGGTGTCAATCTGCCCATGGCTTTGTTGTACCAAGCAGGTGCATTTCTTGGTAGCCTGCGCCTGACTTGCCACTTCCCTTGAGTAGCAGTAAATCGCACAATTATATTTCCTTTACAATGACACCCTTTCGATCCAGGCAAACGCATGACGAGTACAACCGGTTTGGGCGTAGCGGTGATCGGCACCGGCTTTATCGGCCCGGTGCATATCGAAGCTTTGCGGCGTGCGGGACAGCGCGTCGTGGGAATACTCGGCTCCAATCACGCCAAGTCGCAGCAAGCCGCTGCCGCCCTTGGCATTGAGAAAGCGTATGCCAACTATGCCGAGGTATTGGCCGATCGCGAAGTTCAGTCGGTGCATATCACGACCCCCAATCGCTTTCACTTCGAGCAAGCGTCACTAGCGCTCGCCGCAGGCAAGCACGTGCTCTGCGAAAAACCCTTGGCGATGAACGCCCAAGAATCGGCGGAGCTCGTCCGCATCGCCGCCGCCAGTCAACTTGCCGCTGGCGTGGCGTATAACATTCGTTTTTATCCGCTCTGCCATGAAGCGGCGGCGCGGGTGCGTAACGGCGATTTGGGACAGATCTATCAGATCAATGGTTCGTACGTGCAAGACTGGCTCTTGAAGCCGACCGATTTCAATTGGCGCGTGTTAGTCGAGGATGGCGGCGAACTTCGAGCCGTGGCCGATATCGGCACGCATTGGCTCGATCTTGTGCAGTTCATCGCCGGTTCGCATATCACGTCGGTCTGCGCCGATTTGCAAACAGTGCATCCGGTGCGCCAGCGTCCGTTGGGCGGCGTGCAAACCTTCAGCGGCAAACTAAACGCGCCCCAAGCGGTGCAAGATGTACTCATTAGCACCGACGACGCGGGGTCGATCTTGCTGCACTTCGCCAATGGCGCCAAGGGAAGCATGTGGGTCTCGCAAGTCACGGCGGGGCGAAAGAACTGCGTGCGCTTTGAAATGGCCGCTGCCAGTGGCGCGCTCGCCTGGGATAGCGAAAGCCCGAACGAACTCTGGATTGGCCAGCGCGACGTCGCCAATCAATCGCTGATTCGCGATCCGGCGCTCTTGAGCGACGACGCGCGGCACATCGCCAACTATCCCGGCGGCCATAACGAAGGCTTTCCCGATACGTTCAAGCAACTCTTCCGCACGTTTTATGGTTATATTGCCGCAGGTGATTTTTCCCTGCCGCCGCCGTATCCGACGTTTGCCGATGGGCATCGCGAGATTGTGCTCTGTGAAGCGATCTCGCGCAGTCATCGCGAACGACGCTGGGTCGATGTTTCGGAGAATACGACATGAAGCTCGGTTTTGTGACCGCCATCTTGCCTGAACTTTCGCTCGCCGACGTGGCGCGCTCCGCTGCCGCTGCTGGCTACGATTGCGTGGAGGTTTGCTGCTGGCCGGTGAGCAAGGCCGAGCGGCGTTATGCTGGCGTGACGCATATCGATGTGAGCGAATTTGATGGTGATCTCGCCGCGCAGGCCAATGAAACGCTGGCCCGCGCGGGGATCAGCATCAGCGGGCTGGCGTACTATCCCAACCCGCTCACTTCCGACCGCGACGAAAGCCAGCGCGCCATCGAGCACTTGCAAAAAGTCATTCGGGCGGCGCAGATGCTCGGCATCGCGCAAGTGAATACGTTTGTCGGTCGCGATTGGAAGCTGTCGATCGACGACAACTGGCCCCGCTTTCGCGAAGTCTGGCCGCCGCTAATTAAACTGGCGGAAGATTGCGGCGTGCGCATCGGCATCGAGAATTGCCCCATGTTCTTCACGCGCGACGAATGGCCAGGCGGGAAGAATCTGGCGATCTCGCCGCGCATCTGGCGGCGGATGTTTGAGGAAATCCCCAGCGCGAGCTTCGGACTCAACTACGATCCCTCGCACATGATTTGGCAACAAATGGATTATCTCGCTCCGATGCGCGAGTTCGCCGACAAACTATTTCACGTTCACGCGAAGGATGTGCGACTCGATCGCGCAAAGCTGAACGAGGTCGGCATCTTGGCGCATCCCAACGAATACCACACGCCCAAACTGCCGGGGCTAGGCGATGTGAATTGGGGGCAGTTCTTTTCCGTCCTCGGCGAGACCGGCTACCAAGGCCCGGTGTGTGTCGAAGTGGAAGACCGCGCCTACGAAGGTTCGCTCGCATTGCGCCAATCGGCTTTGGTGCAGAGTGCCACATATTTGAGAAACTTTGTACCGAAGCTGTAGATGCCAGATTTGAAGTGAAGAAAGAAGAGGTGTGGGCCGCCGATGAACACGGATGGCACGGATCAAGACAAAGACATGGAAGATTGATGTGGAAACCACTCCTCTTCTTATGCATTCATCCGGTTCATCCGCGGCAAAAACTCCTTCTCCTTTAGACCACTATCGCCTGTAATCAACCAAAATCACCGTTCTAAGAGAGCAACCCGCCATGAACTATACCTACGAACAACTCGCCAAGATGATCGATCATTCGCTGTTGCAGCCGATGCTGACCGCGAAAGACTTAGAAGCTGGCTGCCAACTCGCGTTGACATACAACGTCGCCAGCGTCTGCATTCTGCCGTATTATCTGCGGCGCTGCGCCGACATCTTGAAAGGTTCCACCGTGCAAGCCAGCACGACGATTGGCTTTCCCCACGGCGGACATACCACCGCCATCAAGCAAGCCGAAGCCAGGCAAGCGCTTGCCGATGGTGGGCAGGAACTCGACATGGTGGTCAACATCTCGCAAGTTCTGAGTGGCCAGTGGGATTATGTCCGCAACGATATCAAGGCCGTGCTCGATGTGACGCACGCCGCTGGTCAAAAGCTGAAAGTGATTTTCGAGAACAGCTATTTGCAGGACGAACACAAAATTCGCCTGTGCGAGATTTGCGGCGAGTTAGGCGTCGATTGGGTGAAGACGTCGACCGGCTACGGCACCGGGGGCGCAACGATGGACGACTTAAAGCTGATGCGCAAGCATTCACCTGAGAACGTCCAGGTGAAGGCAGCCGGCGGCGTACGCGATCTCGATACGCTGATTCAAGTGCGCGAACTCGGCGTCACGCGCTGCGGTGCCAGTCGCACGCAAGAGATGCTCGACGACTGCCTTCGACGCTTGGGCCGCACACCACCGACCGGTGTCACTGCCGGTCAAGCGAGTGGTTATTAGGTCTTTTCGTGGTGTCGGCAGGCTGGAAATTTACTCGTCGTTCTCGCCCAGTATCTCTTGCAACTTTTGCACGGTGCGGGTGAGCAGGACGCGAATGGCGACATCGGACTTGCCGACATGTTCCGCGATTTGCTTCGTCGGCCAACCATCGACATAGCGCAGCTTCAACACCTCGCGCTGTTCAGGCGTAAGCTGCGCGATGGCATCGTTGAGGCGCACTTCCTTAGCGTTGCGGGAGAACGCCTGACTAGCCGATGTCATGCTGGCGACAAGCATGTTGATCAGCCCCGGCGTTTCGGTGCTGTCGCCGCCATGCAGACCCACTTCGCGTCCCGCGTCTCGTTTCTGCGCGTCGTAATAACGACGATGGGCGTCGATGATCCGTCGCTCGGCAATCTGACAGAGCCACGAAAACGGATCGCGCTCCGACAGATCCATGCCAGCGAGCGAACGGATCGCGTCGGCGCTCGTCTCCTGGTAGATATCTTCCGCTTCCACTTTGCGGCGCAGCGCCGTGCCGAGTTGTCGTTCGATGAACGCCAGCAATTGACGGCGATGCGCTTCGATGAATTCCGCCAGCGCCGCCACTTCGCCTGCGCGAATTCGCGGAATGAGCGGGCTAGATTCCTCCGACATGCAACAGTCTCCCGCGACAAGGGGCCAGGACAGCACGTCATCTTAGCAAATCTCGCCGGGCCGCTCACCCTGGACCAACCGTGCCAAATAACCACACCCACCAGGAGACATAAGGATCCCACCACGCGCGCGGCAACATGAATAGCGGCATATACAACCACAGCACGCCATAGAAAGCATTGATGCCGGTTACTTCGCGCAACCAAAACGCCGTCGCCAAAACCGGGCCGCTGCTTAACGCATACACTATCGGCAACGAGAGCACACCTAACGCTATTTGCCCATAGGAAACGGCGCGTGCCTCGTCATCATGTTGGCGTTTGATAGTGGTCACGGGGTTACCACGGGGCTCTGTTCTTTCTTATCGCTGGCTGGCAGCGCGGCTGCGATATGCTTCGCCACCTCGTCGGCCAAATAACGATATCCGGCGGCGCTGTAATGAACGTTTTTCGGGAGTTGCGTGCCGCTCGGGCCCTTTAAGGCGTGGGCATGCAGATCGTTGCTGGTGACGCCGGCGGCTTTCATCACGCGCGCCGCGACTTCGTTATACTTCACCGAATCATCGGCCACGCGACCCGCCGCTCCCGCCGGCACAGGCGTTGTAGCGCACCAAATGAGTTTGGCCCCAGTCGCCTGCAGTTGTTTCACCAGTTCAGCGAGATGCTTCTCATACTCAGGCAGCGGAACTTGTTGACGACTATCGGCCGCCTGAGGATCGGCCAGATTGCCCCCTTCTGCGCCGATGTACTTGAGATCGTGCAGGCCCCAGTTGAAGTGGATAACATCCCACTTGCTATCGCCCAGCCACGTCTTGAGATTCTTCAGGCCATTGGTCGTGGGACCGCCGTTGGTGGGAATGCGATGGACGTTGGCTTGGCCGTGGAGCTTTTCGCGCACGGCAAGCGTATAGCCGATCGAGATCGAATCGCCAATCAACAGCACCCGCGGCAGCTTAGGATCATCCTCGATCTTCGCCATCGTCGGATTCGGCGCACGCTTGGCCGCCTTTTTCTTCGGCTCCGCCTCCTGCGCCATCACACCTTGGGTCAGCAGCAGCGCGGTGAGCAACAGCACAGAAAAGCGTTTGCAGTGGATCATGGTTTCGTCCCATTAGCCGTTGGATTTGCAGGCGATACCACCAGTGTCACCGTGTCTTTACTGCTCACGCAACCCCCCATGCGACTCGCCAACCTCCATCTCCCACAGCCAAGCTAAGAGCCTTCCGCCCTCCAATTGCCAGACAAGCCTGTCACACAAAAAGAAAACAGCCGTGGTCCCTTGTGGACCACGGCTGTCTGGATGTGGAGCGAAAGGGATTCGAACCCTCGACCTCTGC
>JBGSHH010000443.1:0-1702 GCA_041752355.1 Pirellulaceae bacterium
ATCAAGCATTTGAAAGCGGCCGGCGTCTACGACAACACGGTGATCTTGTTCACGTCCGATCACGGCATCGCGTTTCCCGGTGGTAAGACGACGCTCTATGAAGGCGGCATGCGGATTCCGCTGATCGTGAAACATCCTGATGTGAAGCCCGTCGATCCCGAGGGGAATATCAGTTCTTCCCTGGTGAGTCTCGTTGATTTCACACCGACGATTTTGGACATGGCGGAAGTATTGCCGAAAGAAGCGGACAAGAAGTTTCCCTTGCAAGGTCGATCGTTTCTCAAAACCATACTTACCGAAAATCCGCCAGGCTACGACGTGGTCTTCGCCTCGCACACGTTCCACGAAATCACGATGTACTATCCGATGCGCGTCGTGCGCACGCGCAAGTACAAATTGATTTGGAACATTGCCCATCCGCTTCCTTTTCCGTTCGCCAGCGATTTGTGGGAAGCACCCACCTGGCAAGATATTTATCGGCAAGGCAAGCAGGCGAAGTATGGTCAACGGACGGTCGGTGACTACATTCAGCGACCCAAGTTTGAACTTTACGATTTGGAGTCGGACGCCGATGAGGTCAAAAACCTCGCCGATTCGCCTGAGCACAAAGCGGTGCTTGACGACTTGCTTACCAAACTCAAGGCGTTTCAGAAGCGGACGAACGATCCCTGGATTTTGAAGTGGGAGTATGAATAGCGAAGCCAGGGACGGATCTGGGGATCCATCTCACTCTCCATCGAGCGGGCGATTCTTGGGTGGCACTGGCGGCGCTTGCCAGCGCCAGGGGGTTTGATATTTGATGGCGAGTTCCGGCGTGTCGAGCGGTTTGTTGCCGTCGCGATGGGAAACTAAAAGCTTGTCGAGTAGCCCGCTGGTGAGCAGCGTGCGCTCGACAGGCCAACTCGGCTCGCCGGTGTGGAACATTTTCTCGACGCCTTGCAGCAAGAAGCCAAAATGCTGCAGCGGTCGCCACTCTTGCGTCCAAAAACAAGTCGAAGCCGTTTCATCGCGATCGGCATATTGCCACGCCACCGACCACTCCTGCAGATGCCAGTCGTCCTTCCAGGTCAGCACGCTCGCCCGCAGTCCGTCGTGATAGTCGATGATGAACAGCACCGGCGCGGGGCAAAGCTCCTCCGGTGTTTTATCTTTCGGCAGCGGGCGTTCTTTCAGTCGCGCAAAACATTCTTCTAGCAGTTTGCGACTGCATGTACCGTCGTTGAACG
Organism: Pirellulaceae bacterium; assembly: GCA_041752355.1. Classification (GTDB taxonomy): domain Bacteria; phylum Planctomycetota; class Planctomycetia; order Pirellulales; family Pirellulaceae; genus JAEZGD01. The sequence goes on from JBGSHH010000443.1 coordinate 1,227, forward strand.
CTTTCCAGGCAGCGGGGCCGGAGATTGTTTGCACACGTTTCACGCCGCTTTCGCCTCCTTTGCGTTGCTCGGCAAGACATTGCACCATCTCGAGCGCGTGAAAGCCGTAGGCATCGAGCCGATGATAACTCGTGGCGACGATTTCCTTGAGCGGGCGATCGCGCTCGACATCCGCCGCCGGATAACGCCAGAGCGTCGGCAGTGAGGAACCAGCCAACAGGGGAATCTTGCGTTTGGCCGCTTCGTCAACCATCCATTTGGCGTCGGTCCAGTTATCGGCCAGATGCTTGTCGCAAAAGATCGGCACGACGCGATCGGAAGCATCGAACACTTGCAGAATCTGCTCGAATAACTTCCGCTTAGGATAGAGAATCTGTCCGGTGTTGCTCTCCGGATACGTCCCATGCTCGGCGATGAGCAAGATGCCATCGACCGCCAGCTTGCCGCTCTTGAGCGTGAGTGTGTCGGCCACGTTA
>JBGSHH010000444.1:0-8963 GCA_041752355.1 Pirellulaceae bacterium
TGAATTGCCGCTCGGCCGGTTGGTAGCAATCGGTCACGCCACTCATGGCGATCCAATCAGCCTGCCAACGCGGATGATTGAGTTCCTTCCGCAACACTTTGGCCGCATCGTGCTTGACCAGAATCTTCGCTTCGAAATCGAGCCCCGCATTCATCCCCAGCGTCTCGTGACTTGGCCGGGCGTAACAATACGCGCAACCATGCTCGCAACCACGATAGGCATTGATGCTGTAGCGGAACGGTATATCGGGACTATCGTTCTCACGGATCAGCGTTTGCGCACGATCCGGCAGAAACTCTGTCGCCACGTGCGGTACGTCGTGTACAGATAGATCATGAGGATCGAGCTGCTCCCAATCTTCGACCGCACGCAGCGTCTCAAATCGATTCGGCGGATTGATCGACGCCGCGCGACCTTTGGCCAATCCTCTATTGTTCATTGACTTGCGCTTTCGGCTAGTACTTGGAGCATTTGCACCTTGTTGCGAAGCTTGGCAAATTCGCTGGCGTCATTGCCTGTTTCTGATCGTCGAAAACGATCGGCTCCATGTTCCAACAGACTCCGAGAAATCATTGCGCTCTCGTCATCATTTAGCGAATTAGACAACGCACATAGCTGAAGCGGAGTTTCGTCGCCATGTGGAGAGATTCGATTGGGATCGGCACCATGTTCGATTAGAAACATTGCTTCTCTGGCTTTCCCATAAAGTATCGCCAACTGAAGTCCCGTATAACCTTGCAGGGTTGACTCGATTTCACTTCCGAGAGATATCGCATTTACCAACGCCTCCCAGTCACCGTCGCGAGCACTCTTCGCTATAATCGATGGATCTGGGATAGCTCTTCCGTCCTCGTATTGAAGGCAGGAAAGGATTTCGTTCCCTGGCAGTACAACCATTGAACTATCGGTCAACGGTATTTCGAAACCGTTTTCTCCGACGCCGTCGCTTAATTGTCCAAGCGTGTCGTCGGCCAAGGCTTTCAGTTCTGATTCCGATAATTCGCGAGGACTCCAGTACTCTATGTGAAGCATAAGCCCGTCGTGTTCCAAAAAGTCGAGGCTAATTATGCCGCCAATGATTCCAATGTCACCAAGTGAACTATCAAGGTACAAGTACAATGCTTCGTCTTGGGACGACCATCCCGCCAATTGACGTAAAGTGTCGCTGTCAGTCACCACTTCGTTAGTCTTGGCATTGTGTGCAGTCGCCCCGCCACTGAATTTGATTTTCATTTCATCTTGCCCAAGTTTCTATATTTGGAAGTTAGTTCTCGCGAACCGTTCGGGTTTATTATATGTACATATTTACACCATTTCTAGCAACAGCTTTTCTGGCGTAGTCTGCCAGCCTGCTGTTCTGTTGCTTGGACTTTGTTTGAACTTCCATGTCCCTCCTACCCAACATCGCCGGCATCATCCTCTGTGGCGGCAAAAGCTCGCGGATGGGCTATCCCAAGGCGTTGCTCCCCTTTGGCGATGAAATGCTGCTCCAACGCGTCGCACGCATCCTGGCGAGCGTGGCGCGGCCTGTGGTGGTGGTCTCCGCCGCTGGACAAACGCTGCCGAAACTGGCGGCGGAAGTCATCTTCGCCACCGACGATCGTCCCGAACGCGGGCCACTCGAAGGCTTGCGCGCCGGACTGGCGGCGCTCCCCGCCGATATCGGCGCCGCCTATGTCACCAGTTGCGACGTGCCGCTATTGTCGCCTGAGTTCATCGCGCGGATGATCGCAGAACTGGGCGATCAGGCCATCGCGGTGCCGGTGGAAGAGCAGGGGGGCAAACAGTTCCATCATCCGTTGGCCGCGGTCTATCGACGGGCACTGTTGCCCGTTGTCGAATCGCTCCTGGCGGCAGATCAGCTGCGACCAGTGTTTCTGTTCGATAGTGTCGACACACATCGCGTGCCGGTGGAATCGTTGCGGGCCGCCGATCCCGATCTGCATTCGCTCCGCAACGTCAATCGTCCCGACGACTATCGCGCCGCCGCCGAGATCGCCGCCGTGGAAATACCGAGTGAGATTTGGGATCAATTGCACACCTAGTCGTTGCTCGTCACAATCGCTACGACTCCACTTCGTCGTGACTCCTTGCGCGCAGGTATATTTCCCTGGCCCTCTTCGCAAACATTCTTCCAGGACCACATTCGATGGACGCCTTGTATAGTGTCCCGTCAATCGTGCTTTCGGCGGCTTTCATGGGACTGCTGCTCTTGGCGATGGAAATCGGCATCCGCGGCTTTGGGCTCAAGCGGAACGAAGGGACGGAAGCAGCCGGCCCCACGTACGGCGTCGTGCTTGGTTCTGTACTGGCGCTGTTGGGGCTGTTGTTGGGCTTTTCGTTTTCGATGTCGGCGGGGCGCTACGACACGCGACGACTATTGCAACTCGAAGAAGCCAACGCGATCGGGACGCTCTATCTGCGCGCCGATCTACTCTCGGATAGCGAGCGCGATGCGCTCCGGCCATTGATCCGCGAGTTCACCGATTTACGACTGGCCATTCACGATGCGCCAGATCGGCCACAAGCGGAAGCGTTGCATGCGCAAACACTTGCCTTGCAAGCCAAAATCTGGGCGATCGTTACCACGGCCGCGCGCAATTCGCCTGAGTCCGATTCGCTCGCGTTGCTAGTGGATTCGGCCAACGCCGCGTTCGATGTCAGCACCGCCCGCACGGCAAGTTATCGCCAACACGTCTCGGAAGTGATACCGCTGATGATCGTGATCGTCTCCATGATCGGCGCCATGTTGCTGGGTGCCGGCGGCGGCCCGATGAATCAGCGCAATTGGCTCGCCCTGCTCGCCTTCGCCGGTTGCCTGGCGATCGTCTTCTTCGCCATCCTCGACCTCGATCGCCCCCGCAAAGGCCTGATTCAGATCCCGCAAACCCTGATGCAGGAAGTGCGCAGCGGCATGGGGGAGTGAGTCGCGTGAATGTTCACAGCGAGGTAGCGTGTGGAGAGTTCCACGAGCCGCACGGGACGAACTGGAAGTGTGGAGTATCCAGGACGCAACAGGTGCGGCTCGTACCTCGCCACACCCTACACCACCACTGGCCCCAGTGACACTCGCCCGCCAAGCTTCGGCATGGTGCCGGCTTTGAGTTCGCGGACGCGCTTCTCCATCGCTTGCAGAATGAGCAGGTCGCTGGGATGCGGCGAATCGAAAGCGGGGCGGAGCGGAATGGGGACGTCGTCCATGCGATAGACCGTGCCGGGGACGTTGATGCCGTAGGTGGCAACCGTGAACGCGACGGCGGCGGAACGCGTGGTCGGCGTTTCCTTAGGATCGAGGGCAATGTAGGGAATTGTCGCTAGATGCTTGCGGGCTGGTTCGCTAAAGTTCGCCATCGGATCGCTGGCGATGATCATGGCAGCGTCCGCTTCGCGGCGCGCGAGCACATCGGAGGCGGTGTATTCGCCCGGATTGAAGCGGGGATAGCCGCGTCCCAGGTTCACGCCAAAAGGATAACCAGTGCGCCAGGAGACAACGTTGTCGGCACCGGTGACATTGCCGTGGCCGCGGTTAGGCTTGCAGACGAAGCGCGTGTATTTGTTCATATCGCGCGTAAGCGCCAGGATCGCTTCGCTATTGCCATGCTTGCCGCGCGTCATGGTCACCCCCATGCCGAAAAACAGCACGCCGAACTTGCTGGCTTTCATGCGAGTCATCAAGTCTTGCCACACTTCGAGTTTCACACCGGTATCTTCCAGCGTTTGCTCTTCATCGAGCGGAATGCCTTGGGCCAACGCCCGCAACGTCCAGGCGGCTTCGAAATCGCGGCGAGGTTTGATTTGAATGAAGATGTCGGCCGCTTTGGCGCTTTTGGTTTTGCGCACATCGATCACCACGCAGGTGCGATCCTTGCGGCCGTTGGGGACGAACATACCTTTGGGCATCAGGCTGTATTTGGTGAAGTGCCGCGGGTGGCTTTCGGCCGGATTGCTGCCCCAGAAGATAATCATGTCGCCGCGATTGCGCACTTCGCCGAGCGAGCAAGTGACTTCGCCAGCACTTTGAAAGGCCATGCCGCTGGGACCGTGGCAGACGCTGGTGGTGGTATCGATATTGGCTCCGACCCAATCGCCGATCCCCACCGCCACGCGTTGCGACTCGATCGTCGTATCGCTGAGCCCATAAATCAGCGGGTACTTGGCATTGGCAAGAATCTGCGAGGCACGCTCGATGCCATCGGCCAAACTCGCCGGCTGGCCGTGGATCAAGCAACTTGGGCGGTCTTCGATATCGTGATTGAGGAACCAGCTCTTCCCCAGCACGCAGGCGCGTTCGGCTTCGACAATGTGCGAGCCTTGGACTTTGAGGTCGATATCGTCACACACACAACCGCAGAACGTGCAGGTGGCGTCTTTGATGATTTTGAAGTCGGTTGTGGGAGTCATAGGTTCGCGATTACATCAAGAGAAAAGCTGGATGACGGGAAGCGTAAATCCCGGCAGGAACGGATCGGCGGAGATCGTGTCCGACGACGTGAAGTGCTGAATCGGTTCAGCCACTTGAAAGACGGAGATCGTTTGGGTGAGTGGCTCGACGAGCCAAACCAGTGGCGATCCCGCACTGAGCAATTCATCAATCTTGGGGAGAATGTTCGCTTTGGTTTTCAACGACGAAACTATTTCAATCGCGAGGGTCGGCGCGCCTACCAGGAGGGGAGCATTCGCGGGTTGGCGACGCATTTGTTGTGCTGAAAAAAATGCGACATCAACACCCACTGCAGTGTCCGGATTGCGATCAAGTACGCAACCGACACGATCAGCAAACACGTCACCACGCGGTTCCCGTTGGCGTTCCAGCCAATTCAGTAGCTCCGAACACAAGCGCGGGAGCAATCCGGCGGAAAGGCGATCACGATAATGTGGCGTGTCGCCAACCATGGGATACTCGACTAGTTGCCCGCGAATCAATGCGCGATCGATCCCGTCTTTGGGGAGATCAAGCAAGTCTTCGGCTTTGGTACAACTTTGGATCATATCGTTCGAGTGAAACGCATCGCGGGCCACTTTATTCTACCTACTTCACCACCTCCAACTCCACATCAATCCCCTTACTCGTCGGCATGCCGCTGCCGTGCGTATCGCCTCCCATAAGCTTACTCGACAAGTCGCCATACGCGATAAAGAGTAGCCCGGGCGGGAGTTCGTCCCCTTTGGAGGCGGTGACGGCGACTTCCACCTGGCCGAATTCGCTGGTCAGTCGCACGCGGTCGCCATTTTGGAGCGACAGCCGCTGCATATCCTGCGGCGCAACTTGTAAGGTGCGAATCTCGTCCTGATAGTTGTCCTTGAATTTCCCCTCGCTAATGCCAGCCCCTTGGCGACTCGTGCGACCTGGGATGAAAATGAACGTTTCAGGCATATTGGAAAGCCCATTGTGGAAAGGGAAAGAACTCGATTTTCCCATCGTTGAGGGTCGGAAGCTAGTGGCGAATGATTTTCGGAAGTTTTTCGCCGACCAAGGCAATATACTGGGTTCGTTGGCGAATCGCAGGCTGCAACTTCTCTCTTCCTTCCTGGAGCCAAGCCATGTTTCTTGAACTTTTGGCACAAAACTCTGGCTTCTTCAATACCAATGTCGCGGTGTCGTCATTCTGGGTTTGCGTGGCGCTGATGGTGATTGTGCCGTCGGTTGCCAGTTATTGGCATTCACTGCGCAAAGCGGAAGTCGAAGTGGGGCTCAAACAACAAATGGTCGAGCGCGGCTACTCTGCCGAAGAGATTCTGGCGGTCATCAACAACGATGCTGCAATCCTCCGCAAGGGTAAAACTAAAAGGGGAAGCATGACGCCAGCGAAGCTGCCGCCGGAACATGCTGAGGTTTAGCTTGGGGTGCGGCCATTGGCGTCAAATCCTACACAATCCAGCCTTCATCGCTCCAGCCGCGTAGTTGGTTGTAACGCACGATCGCTGCGGCGAGTTGCGTGCGGGACAGCTGCGCGGTCGCATCGTCGTGCGGCGTTTCGCTAAAGAAGCGTTCGGGAAGCGTGTCCTCCGCGGGCGTCCAGCCGGCAAGAATATTGAATTGCTTCTTGGCGTGAATAATCCGCCGCGCGGTGATTGCCAGTTCTTGCGCGGTGATGTCCCAACCGGTAACAAGCCGCATTAACTCCGCCGTCTCCGTATTGAAATCGGTAAAGACGCGCCGCAGAAACTTGCATAGGATCAGCGAATCCAACAGCGCCGCGCGATCTTCACTGGCAATCGCCAATTCCGCCGACTCGGGCGTCAGCGCGCGGCGATTGGTGGCGGCGGAGAAATCCGCTTCGTAGGCGCTACTGCGATTGTGATCGGCTCCCCGCGTACCGACCGCCAAACCCAGCGCCAGCGTTTGTAACGCGCGGGGCTCATAGCCCGGCAGTTCCAGGCCCTTTACTTGCACGGCGAACGCGAGCGCGTCGTTGCCAAGTTCGTGCGCCAGCGCGCGCGTTCCCAAGGCAAGTTGTCGCCCCAACGGCGTTTTCAAAGCGGCCAGTTCCTCGATTGCACGTAGTAGCGCATCGGCATCGCCAAACTTTAGCCATGCAGCTGATAGCAAGTCACGCTCGACACATTCCATGGCGAATGCGATCGCGCCGCCAGTGCTGATGGTATCGATTCCCAACGCATCGCATCGCTGTGATGCTTTGAGTACCGCCTGCGCATCGGACACACCCACCAACGGCCCCAGCGCGAAGAGATTCTCGTATTCCATTCGCACCGACTTGTCGCCAAGTTGATAGATGTGCTCGCAGCCAATCGTGCAAGCGACACATGATGATCGCGTGTGCGCATGTGCCGTCGCCATCGCCTCCGGCGCGATGTTCGGTGCTTCCGCAAAACTAGCCCGTTGAAAATTACGCGTCGGCAAGACTTTGAGACGATTAAACACCAGCAGATTCGCCGCCGTGCCGAGTTCCCGATACTTCGCGGTCGCCGGACCGAACGAACGGGTAGAAAGATCTTTAGCAGCAGCGGTAAGTTTTTCCACGTTGTGCCACTTCACACGCTGCGTGCCGCGCACGGCAATCGCTTTGATATTCTTGCTTCCTAGTACCGCGCCCGCTCCGCCACGTCCTGCATGACGACCAGCGTGCGAAATAGTTGAAAATGGCACGAGGTTTTCGCCCGCGGGACCGATCACCGCGAAGTTATAGTCGCGACCAAAGCGCGACCGCAGCATCGCCTCCGTGTCGGGGATCTCTTGTCCACGAAATTCATCCGCGGATTCTAGCCGCACCTTGCCATCATCAATCACCAGCACCGACCACTGGACCGCGCGCCCTACAATCACTATTGCGTCGCAACCGGTCTGCTTGCCATGAATCGCGAAGCCGCTTGACGCCAACGAATCGTTGATCCGCTGCGTGAGCGGACTCTTGTGGACCACCGCGAACTTCGCCGACGTCGTCAGCGGGCTACCGACCAAGGGGCTAAAGACGAAGATCAGCGGCGCAGCAGGCGATAGCGGATCGAGGGTGGCAGTACCTTCGTCAAGTAACAGTTTTGTACCCAGTCCGCTGCCACCGAGGAATTCGCGCAGCAACTTCTCGGACAACTGGCGATATTCCGCCTGGCCTGATGTCACATCAATCCGCAAGTAGCGGCCGTGATAGCCACCTGGCGGATGACTGGTTGCAAGCGATTTCATCGATCAACCCCCTGCGTCGGCCGACAGGACCAATACACAAGCATCCATCGGCAACAAAGTGTGGGGGTCTTCGACGAAACGTTCGCCATTGAGATTTGCGATGTAATGCGACTGCAGACGATCCTCGATCAAACAATCGCTCGCGAACCGCGGATATTGGATCGCCAGGCGTTGCCATAATTCGCCCAGCGTGCGCGGCTGCTCATCCATGACCACGGCGCGCGCTACGCCGGAGCGCAAACGCGGAATGCCATAGAACTCGATCGTGATCATTTGCGAGGCGAACCTATCGCGAGAATGAATAACAACACACCTTCCATCATAGCCGCTGTCACAGCCAGATGTGTTGCACGAACGCGGTTGCCGCTGCCACAGCATACATGGCCAGCAGCGTCCATGCCGCCAAACGAATGTGGTGATTCTCCGGCGGAAACCGCATTAACAGCCCTTGCCCCACTAGCGCCAAGAAACCGAGCACGCCCGCGACCATGTCGGGCGGAAAATAATGCATGATGGCCAGTCCCACGGAAAGGAACGTCGACAGCACCATCATTTCCTTCAAGCTGAACTGAAAGAAGGGGCGCTGAACGTCTTCCTCAGTGAGCGGTATTGGCTCCATGCATACAATCCGCCGCTGTGCCGGCGACAGTCCTTCCGGCGGTTGCAAGTTGACATACTCAATGCCTTCGTCGCTCTCGGTGGTTTGCGCGAGCACGAAGTCGTCCTTGAAGAGTGGACGCGCCGCCAATGGATCAGGTGGATCGATATAGCGAGGGCGATACTCCGAGTCGCTTGGCTCTGTCGGCACATGCTCGGCGAGCAAGATAATCTCGTCGTCGGTGAGCGGTTGCGAGTTAGCAGGATCGGCCGACATGCCGAGGGTTCACTCCGGGCAAGAGACTTCGAACATGGCTGAAACACCCTCGGGATCAACCCGAGGGCTTCCCTCCAAGTCATTATACCCTACTTCGTCTCCACGACCCACACATTGCGATAGCGCACGGGATTGCCGTGATCTTGCAAATACACGGGGCCAGGTTCTTTGCCGGCAGCTTTAGGAGCAGCGGTGGTGTTGCGATGGCCGGGGAGTTCGATGTTGTCGTGAATCACTACGCCGTTGTGTTTGACGGTGACGCGGGGATTCTTCACGACCTTGCCGTTATCGTCATAGGTACCAGCTGTGTAGTCGACATCATAGGTTTGCCAGGTGAGCGGCGGGAAGCACATGTTGACCGCTGGCGCCCCAACGGAGTAAATGCCGCCACATTCGTTCTGCTCCCCTTTGAGGCCGAACGAATCGAGCACTTGCACTTCGTAACGT
>JBGSHH010000445.1:0-5777 GCA_041752355.1 Pirellulaceae bacterium
GCCAGCGTGGCGGCCAGTGCGAGCTTCTGCTTCATGCCAGTCGACATAAAAGCGACGCGGCGCGAGAGATCGAGTTCCAAGCGCTCAGCCATCTTCCGCGAACGCTTCAAATCGCCACCAGGACGCACATCGGCGAAGAACGCGAGCACATCGCGCCCGCGCATCGTGCCAAAGAGTCGCGCTTCGGCCGGCAGATAGGCGACGCGCTCGCGGACTTGCACCGACTGCCGGTAACAATCGAGCCCATCAATCTTCGCTAGGCCGCTCGTGGGGCGCAAGTAGCCAAGGAGCAGCCGCATCAGCGTCGTCTTGCCTGCCCCGTTGGGACCGAGCAGGCCGAACACTTCGCCAGCCTGCACGCCGACGTTGCAATCGTCGAGCGCGGCGACGCCGGAATAGATCTTCGTGAGCGAATGCGTTTCCACAAGCACCGGCGGATTCCTCTTGGTGGGGCGGACACTGCTGTCTGCCTACAGGGCACCTATACAACCGTCATCTTAGGCCAAAGGCAACCGACGCTGGGAGCGGGGGGTAAGATTCGTGTCGAAAGTAGCGATTGTGCGACTTGCGGCCGCAGGGGTCCGACATGCACCCGCCTGTGACGTAGGCTAAGGATGAATTAAGCATCGTCCTGCCCCGGCGAATGACGATTCGCCCCACCGTTTGCCAATGTGATTCTGCCATGAGCGCGAGGCGTCCCTCTCCCAGTGTATTGACGCAATTCATCGAACGAGCGCGAGGTCTCTACTCGCTGCCAGCGGTCGCGATGCGCGTCCTGGAACTGACCAGCCATCCCAAGGTCGATGTGCGCGCCTTAAAGGAATGCATCGAGAATGATCCTGCGCTAACGACTAAAATCCTCCGTGTCGTCAACAGCAGCTTGTTCGGCCTCTCGCGCACCGTGACCGATCTGAATCAAGCTTTGGCGTTGCTCGGGACCAAGCCGCTCAAGATGTTGGTACTGGGCTTCAGCTTGCCACGAAACCTGTTCGCAGCCTTGGAGGCGGACGTCCTCTCGCGCTATTGGCGACACACGCTGACCAAAGCCGTCGTGGCACGCGAGCTAGCGCTCCGCCTGTGGCACACTTCTGGCGAGGAAGCATTCATCGCGGCACTACTACAAGAAATCGGGCAATTGGTGCTCGTGCAAGATCTGGGCGAGCCGTACGTCAAGTTCGTCAGTCGCGTGCAAGCGAGTCACAACGATCTGCTCACGATGGAACTCGAAACGCTCGGCTTCGATCATGCCGTGCTCAGCGCGCGCTTGCTCGATCATTGGGGCCTGCCGGATTCGATCGTGCACGCGGTCGGCATGCCCCATAGCTGCCCGCTCATTCTCGCACTGCCGTCGCAAGCTCAGACGTTGCCGCAGATTCTACACGTCGCCGATTTGATCGCGCGGTTACTCGATCAAGATGGCAATCAGCTGCTGCCGGAGTTGCTGGAGACAGGCCGGCAGTATCGCCGCTTGACGATCGAGGATCTGCCATTGCTGCTGACCGACTTGGAAGAAAAGGTGCAGCAATTGGCCGACGTGTTGCAACTCCGCTTGCCGGAGCAGGAAGACTATCGCGATGTACTCTGCGACGCACAGGCGCAGATGTCGCATGTCGCGGAGACCATGGAAGCCACTTCGCAAGAACTGTCGGAAGCTGCCGGAGTTTGGCAAGAGATTGTGGCACTTTCGCAAGCAGTAGACGATTTCACGCACTCACCGCAGAAGCCACTTCCCCGCCAGCTCGAAGAAGACACGATCAAAACAATCGCAGCCACGCCCCGCGCCGCAACGCTCGATGCTTCCGCCACCGCGACGCAAACGCGCCAAGCGGTAGTCGCGAAAGATGTCGCAGTTTGGAACGACCCCGGCTTGATGGGCCGAGTCGTCGCCTCACTGGCGAACTGCCGACAAGCGCGCCAGCCGCTGAGCTTAGCGCTTCTGGAAGTCGATAACTATAGCGATTGGATTTTGACGCATGGCACCGCCGGCACGCAAAAGCTGATGCAATTGGTCGCCTCCGTGCTAAGTGCAAATACCGATCGCGACGAAGATTTGCAGCAACTGGGCGATGGCCAATTCGTGCTGCTACTCGTCGACTACGACCGCTCGCAGGCGAACGAACTCGCCCGCGAGGCGATGCGGCAAGTGCGGCAGTGGTCGGAACAGCGGCAGGAACACTTAGGGCGTTCGCTCTCGCTCAGCGTGGGCCTCGCCTCGCTCTTGATTCCTCCCAAGAATTTCCCGCCGGAGGAACTCGTCAGCGCCGCGAAGCGCTGCCTGCAAGGCGCGCAACTCTCCGGCGGCGACACGCTGAAGAGCATTGAAATGGTGTAACGCTGCGCGCCTGCCATCGCCCAGGGCCGCCGTTCGCAGCGCACCCTGGGGCTTAATGAGAGCCAACAAAGCTGAACGCGGACAACTTGCCCGCGATCGAACTTCTTACATATATTCCCGGTCCTTCACCAAGCCTGGCATGGGCACGGAGTACTTGCCGTCCTTGTTGGCTTTGATCGGGGGATCGGAAGAGAGCGTCAGGCTTTCGAGGTCGGGCGCGAACTCGTGCTCGCAGTTGAGCATGTCGTCGTAAGTGATGATTTGGCCAGTGTGGCAAGCCATGCGACCCATGCTCGTCACCAGACTCGCTTTCACGCCCCGCTCCACCTCGTTGTACGGCTTGTCGTTGCGGATGGCGCTCATCAGATCGTCCCATTCCGTTTGGTATGGGTTCGGCTCTGGCTGCGGATAGGCCCACTGCAAATTGGCCTTATCCATCTTTTGCCCCTTGTAGATGCGGGCTTTGGAAGGCGAGTGGCCCGATTGCGAAATGACCGCGATGCCTTTGCTGCCGTGGGCATAGCTGGCGAACTCATCATGACAGCCAGGCATGCAACGACCATACATGAACATCTTGGCGTCGTCGTCGAAAGTGTATTCGACCGAGTAGCTATCGAAGTTCTGATCGATCTTGTCGCCGCGGTAATGCCGACCGCCGCTCCCTTGCGCCGCCACCGGGAAAGCGTCCTTCATCCAGCAGCATTCGTCGATGTTGTGAATGTAGAAGTCGCTATAGCAACCACCGCTCGCCCACAAAAAGCTGTGGAAGCGTTGGATTTGATAGTGCAGTTCGGGGACATTGTCCGGCTTGGGACCCGATTCGAACGACGCCACGGGACCGTGCATGCGATAACAACGCAGCGCGATGATGTCGCCGATTTCGCCGTTCTTGATGCGGTCGAACAGTTCTTGCCGCGCGACGCAATGGCGACACATCAAACCGACCGCCACTTTGAGATTTTTCTTCTTGGCTTGTTCGTTGAGCTCGAACATACGACGGCTCGTGGGACCATCGACGGTGACCGGCTTCTCCATGAAGACGTTCACACCCTTCTCGATGGCGTACTTGTAAAACACCCAGCGAAACGCAGGCGGAGTCGCGAAGATCGCCACGTCGCCTGGCTTGAGGCAATCGATCGCTTTCTTGTAACCATCGAAGCCAATGAACTTGCGATCGGCCGGCACATCGACAATGCCCGCATGCGCCCCTTGAAGGCTCTGGAAGCTGCTGTTCAAACGATTCTCAAACACATCGGCCATGGCGACGAGTTTGACGGGGCCGCTCTTGGTGCGCAGCGCGTTATCGGCGGCACCTGTTCCGCGACCACCACAACCGATCAACGCGACTTGCACGGTGCTGTCTTCGGCGGCATGGACTTTAGGGATCATCGTCCCCACCAGCGCGCCGGCAGCGGCCACGGTGCCAGTGGTCTTCAAAAAGGTACGGCGGGAAGGAGAGTTTTCGGCAGGCTGAATCATGGAGGGTTTATCCTTTAGAGAGGGGCGGGTGTCGAGTGAAGCGAATCCTATGATTTTGCCTTCTCCGCGCGCGAAACACAATCAACAGGCTGTTTTATTCGTGGGGTAGGCGTCCCGCCTGCCGTCTCATTTTCGTTTTCTAAAGGGTCAGCGTTTAGGGTCCACATTTTCGTAATCGATTGCTGGCAATGGCTTTACAGCGACGCGCCAAATTCTTTCACGTGTCTCAAATAGACACCGCACTTCCAGATCGCGATTGCTTCCTCCCATTTAAGCGCCCTATCAAAATGATTGCCCGCCCCGCCCTGGGAAACTCGCCCGTCTTGGCGTCGCAAGCTTGACGCGGCATTGAGCAGCTAGCTAGAACATGCCTATCAGCGAGTTCTATAGACTTCTATTGAATACTTGTTCGGGTGCTGCAAATGTTTACCTCTTACGACAAATTGCGACCCTTCACCGAACTCGAGTCATGCGAATGCGAAGCCGTTTCTGGTTTGTTGTTGGTCGATCAATTGACGGACAATCCGATTCATTGCGCTGTGTGTAGGCGGGAAGTTGATCCGGAAAGGATTGCGTTGACGGCGGATGAATCCGAATCGATTGCACGCTGGTTCTCGGCGTCGAGCGCACTCTACCGACTCTGGCTTCATTCTGGCGAATATGAAAACTACGCGAAGGAACGCTTACTTGACCCCAACGGACAAATCAACAAAGTAGGAGCCGAGATAGCCCGCACGCTTTCGGCGAAATTGCCAACGCAGTTGTGGTTCTTCCATGATAGCGATGACGGCGAACCAACCGAGTGTCCCGTGTGCTCCAAACAACTCGACACTTCTGTAAGATGGGGAACAGGTCAATGCGCTACATGCTTCATTCACATATGAGACGGACGCGACCGAACAGACGGTTCAACCGGAGTCACAGGCCACGCGGTTTCTGAAATCCAACCTAGTTTGCCGCGGCCCGGATAATCAAGGCGTTAGGCACCTACAATACCGTGTTTATGAAGCACTGCGAGAAATGTAACGCCGAGATGAGTGACGCTCAGTGCATCTGCGGGCAATGCGGGTGGAAGCCGCTGCTCACCGTGGAACGAATTCAGGGCATCGTGCCGCTCGAAGACGACCTCTGGGCGCAACTCGAAACCGCTTATGGCGACGGCAGCGACGTACTGGACTGGATTCGCCAAATGGAATCCGCAGCTACAGACGAACTTTCATCCTTGATGTCATCTATCGATTACTGGGGCTACCTCGATCATCAAAGCACGGTCTACGATGCCTCATTCGCCGCTGTGCCTCATTTGGTCCGGATCGCGGGCAATTTACCGCCGCGATGCACAACTCGGCACGATCTCCTGATCCTGGTGGGGGCAATCGCTGGGGATGGTGACGTTTCGCTTGCTGACGCAGACAAGTCGGATTGGCGTGCTGGATTCATGCCCGCGTGTGTCCAGGCGCTTAGCGATGCCTTACGTTTGATTTATGAATCGCTCTCCGCACTCCCCGACGAACCCACCGCCAAGTGGTTCATGGCGGTGTCGGCTGCCATCTGCGGATATGATACCCTTTGGACTAAATTGCAATGGCTGGATGATTCACAAGTTGAGTGCCCCAGATGTGGAGAAAACATGGGCCGCCTGGACGATGCATAACAAATCGTTGCAAGGCCTAGGTGATGAAGAGTCAACCGAGCAGTGGGAGAGCTATTTCGTTAGGCACTTTCACGGACCAAAATCATGCATAAGTTTCGCAACCAACTGCTGGCCTTGGCATCGACGGCGGAAGTGCAGTTGGCGCTGTTTCCGAGCGGCGTTTGCATTGGGGATGAATTGGTTAGCGACTTCGACCGCCACAAGCAAGCGTTTCTTGCCAGCCAGGAAACCACCGCGCCACAAAGACACGCGCTCGATGCGATGGAAGCCTTCATCACGCAGCTCTCCGGTCCCCACAATGTCGTCTTTTGG
>JBGSHH010000446.1:0-12263 GCA_041752355.1 Pirellulaceae bacterium
AGGAGCAGGTTAACCAGGACTTGCTGGCGTTTATTAGGCGGTAACGGACGGCATGGCGGATTCGTCGCACGTATCTCGCATCCGATTGGATCGACCCTAGTCGCAGTGCTGGCCGTTGGTCTATTTCGCTATTGGATTGGCAACTCGCGACGTCTGTTCTATCTTCTGGCGGCTTCACGAGAAAAGCGGTGGCAGTCCATGACTAAAGGCAACTGTGCCTGCGATCGACAGCCACAAGGCGACTGGCACCAGCAGCACCGCGGCAACGACAGCCAGTGGCCAACGCCAGCGCAGGACTTGTGTGAAAAACATGTAGCCTACGACCATGGTGGGCACTGCGCCGCGGATGAGCCATT
The DNA here is from genome assembly GCA_041752355.1 of Pirellulaceae bacterium. Classification (GTDB taxonomy): domain Bacteria; phylum Planctomycetota; class Planctomycetia; order Pirellulales; family Pirellulaceae; genus JAEZGD01. The sequence goes on from JBGSHH010000446.1 coordinate 357, forward strand.
CGCGATTGAGCCAACAATCCCAATGCCACAAGTCCCACGAGAAAATGCCGACGACAAAACCGGTGCTTGGTTCGGGAACAGTGTTGGAAGAATGAAGCCAGACGCCGATCAGGAAGGTCATTTCCAACACAATCAGCCAAGGGGCGAAGGCCAAAAGCCGCGCGAGCGTGTTGAGCATGTGCGGCATTCTCGCCTCGCGCGACCTAACGAGCGATATCGTTAGCCAGAGCAACGTGAGCGTGCCAAACAACAACCACCAACGGCCGACCGCCCATAGTTCCCAGGACCAGAGCCGCGTCCAAAGTTCCTGATCCGCCACCATGGAGTAGATATCTTGAAGGTATCGCCAGGCCGCCTCATTGAGGTGTGCCGATAGCATGGAAAACGCCAGGCCAAATTCGCGCACCGCCGGCCAGAGGCCGATGAGCGTAATCATCGAAACGGCCGCCACGGCCGCGCCCACCGCGAGCGACGGCTCGTCCGTCGCATGCGATAGTCCAAGCCAACGCAATACAAAGCGCATTTGTCCGGCGATGTGTCGCACGCCAGTTTCAGGCGGAGAGGCTGCCGCATTCCGGCGGCGCAGCAGCACCCACGGCAGCAACAATACCTGCGCGATCACCAGCGGTGTTAGCAACAAACCTGTCATGAGCCCGATGAACATGGCTTGATGTGGCAAACGAATCGCAATACCTAACAAAACGGCCAACAGCACAACGACCAGCAGGAAGGTGCGCAGGGAATACTGCCATTGTCGTGGAGCGTAAGCGTTCATGAGCGGATTGACTCAGCGCATCGTTTTCCAAATCACGCCAGATTCTAGCCCTCTGAAACCGCGCGGGACACTACCGAGTTGACCGCCCGCGATGAATCTCGCAAAAGGTTAAGCCAAGAAAAACAGACGACCGAGAGTTTTGCTCCCGGTCGTGCATGTCTTTTGAGTGTCAGTCTGACCGTTGTCAAACTGGCAGGCGTTAGTCGTGAAGCTTCACGAGCGAATCGCTTTCAGCGCGAGGCTGGCTGAAGTACTCGGTCACCTTTTGCGTGATGTCGGTATCATCGGCTTCCACATCGAGCGGGATTTCGTCGTGGAAGTTACCTTCGGCACCGACCAACTTCTCGCTCACGTCGATCCGCGATTGGATGTCGGCGATGAGTTCCTTGGTGCGGGCCAGGCAGCTATCGTCGAAGTTGAAGTTGCTGGTCGTCTGGGCGACTTCCACCATCTTCTGACGGGCTTCGAGATTCTCCACATCGACTTCCAACTGACGCTTGGCGGCCAGCATCGCTTCCAACTTCTCGCGAGCGGCCATCAGCCCCTTCTGACGCGCGGCCAGAATCTTGTCGAGCTTGTCGCTCGTCGCTTCGCAGGTTTGATGGCGAGCGAAGCGATTGGCCAGATCGGCCTTCACTTGCTTCTCGCTGTACGAACGGCCCGCATAAACGAAGTTGCTGTCCCCCCGTTCCAGATCAGACTTCAGACGCAGGATTTCGTCCTTGCTCTTGGCCAGATCCTTCTCGGTCTTGCCGACTTGCTTCTGCAACTTGTCGACTTCAACTTCTTCCTTGGCGATGAGCTGCATGTTGCGGCGAATCTCGGGATCGAGATCCTTGATCATCTTGCGAGCCCGTTCGATTTGGAACGTGACCGGCACACTGTCATGGACCGCTTGATTCACTCGCCCCCAGCCGGTCGACACGTAACTGAATGCGTCGCGACCGAAAAACAATCCGAGCAGCAAGGCCGCTCCACTTCCCACATAAACCAGCTTCTTCAACATCTCTCCAGCCCTCCAATTGTCGATGCCCTGCCACCTTTGAACCCATGGCACAATCGTGGGCTATATCCTGGGCGGCATCGTGACTTACTAAGATTCTTCCCGTCGACTCGATCGCTTTTTTGGTCCCGAAGGACAGCTTACCTAGGGGAAATTCGCCGACTCTTCGGGAATCTTGGAATGGAAATGGATTTTTCTGAACCTAACGAACGAATCTTGAGAGCATTTCGGGCCGATAAGATGGCTAAGACGGAGAACTCCCAATACTCCAGATACGCCATGAGAATCGAGCGCACTCATTTTGAAACAGATGTGATCATTTTGAGAGCAGGCGACGGCTATCGACCGCGCTTTGCGGAATGCCGCAACTTGCTTGCTAGCAATAACTTGCAAATAATACTGAGGTAATGGAAGCGTTTGGTACGGTGGTTGCATCTATGCAACGCCAAGCCAGCACCATGACAAACTGGCAGCGTCCAAAAAGGTGGGGGATACCAGCCATGATTACACCCTTGACCCGCAACAGCGTTTCCGAAATGGAAAGCCTTCCCCGCCATGCAGGGGAGATTCCAACCACTCAAGTGAAGTTACCAGACCCCCAAGTGGCATATTTTGCCTCCTGGGTCGATGATCAACTCACCGACCTGGAATGGCGTTTTCGCGATTTTTGGACGACGGAATCTACCGCCACTGCCTTATTTCAAGGCAGCAAGCGCCGCTAAATCGAACACTGTTCAAAATCGATGACGAGTCCCCGTCTCGTCCGGTTAGGTAAGAGACTCCAGAGCAGCCGCAGGGCAGGTTGAAAAACCTGCCCTGCGGTGTTTCTTGACGGCGCGTGAAGGCGTCAATGAAGAATTCCCGAGCGACGTCGTTGCGATTTGCCCGCTGCTGGAAAATTGGCTGGCATCGCGGGAGAGCATGGTGGATACTTTTCACATCAGCTCGAAGTCTTAGCGAGGATCTCTTTGCCTCGCTCCTTGTTTTCCAACGCTGACACCTTGTGAATACTCAATCGTCCAACAACAAACCCAGCGCGAACTGAATGATGCGAACTCCTGCCCTCACGCTCACGCTTATCCTCTGGGCGGCGACCTGCGCTCTGGGCGCACCGCCTGCGCTGCCACGAGTCAGCCCCGACAAGATTGGTTTGGATCCGCAGAAGCTCGACAAGATCGACGCCCTCGTCGCGGCCGGCTTGGAAAACAAGCAGATGCCAGGCTGTGTGGTGTTGGTGGCGCGGCAGGGTCAAGTCGCTTGGCGCAAAGCCTATGGCCAGATGAGTGCGGAGTCGGGCTTTGAATCGCTCAGCGAAAACACGATCTACGACCTGGCTTCGCTCACCAAGCCGATTGCCACCGCCACGAGCGTGATGAAGCTGGTCGAGGAAGGCAAGGTCGAACTCAGCGCGCCGGTGACCAAGTATTTGCCTGAATTTGCCGTCCACGGGAAGGAGAAGATCACGGTCGAACAACTGCTGCTCCACATCAGCGGCCTGATCGCTGACAATCCTCTTAGTGATTACCAGGATGGTCCTGAAAAAGCCTGGGAACGCCTCTTCGCCTTGAAGCTCTCGACGCCGACCGGCACCAAGTTCACTTATAGCGATGTCAACTTCGAACTCCTCGGTAAACTCGTCGAGCGCGTCTCCGGCGAGGATTTGAATAGGTTTTCGCGTAGCCGACTTTTCGAGCCGCTAGGTATGGAACACACCACGTATTTGCCTCCCCAAGCATGGCACCAGCAGATCGCCCCGACCGAGAAGCGCAACGACCAATGGATGCAAGGCGAAGTCCACGATCCGCGCGCGTTCAAACTCGCTGGCGTCGCGGGCCATGCCGGGTTGTTTTCCCAAGTCGATGATCTGGCGCGTTACGCCCAGATGATGCTCAGCGGCGGCGAATTTGGCGGAGTCAGGGTCCTGAAAGCGGAGACGATCGCCGAAATGACGAAAGCTCGCGACTTGCCTGGTAGTGGGAAGCGCGGACTGGGTTGGGACATGCGGACCGGCTTCTCCTCCAATCGCGGTCGCGGCATGAGCGACAAGGCGTTCGGGCACGGTGGTTTCACCGGCACGGTGATATGGATCGATCCCGAGTTGGATCTGTTCTACATCTTCCTCAGCAATCGCGTGCATCCCAACGGCAAAGGAAGTGTGAACAAGCTCGCCGGCGATATTGGAACGGTTGTCGTCGAGAGTATCGTGAAATAGCCACGTTGGCGAACTAAATGTACTGCTCCACCGCGCGTCGCCCATACAGATCGAGCTTGCGCGTGTCGCGAATCAAGTACCGCACGCCTTGCGCATCGATCACTACGCCACTGAACGGCCCGAGACGGCGCACATCGTCTTCGCTCTTAAGCACGAACCGTGTTGGTCCGCGATCGGTGACCACTTCCCAGTCGCATGGTTCCATGATGCTGCTGACGTAGGTGATTTGCAGGATCTCTGGCAAAAACTCGCGCTGCGCTAACTCTTGTTCCAGCAAGTCGCGCACTTGGGGCGTCAGTTGATTGGGATCATCGACAAGCACCAGTTCTCGCCCGCGCGCATCCAGAATCGAAATCCAGCGATTGGCGTCGGTGGTCGGAAAAATCCGTAGTGGCGTAACGCCAACGTGCCGTTGGCCATCGCTATCAATCAGGACCAACTTGCCCCAAGCATCGTACAGCAGGCCAAATGGATTGTGAGTGGGCATGAAGATCACTTGTGGGCGAGTTCCAATTGGGCTTTGTGCAAGCGCGCATAAGCTCCATCACGCACTAGCAGCGCATCGTGCTGGCCAACCTCGACGATGCGCCCCGCTTCCAAGACCACGAGTCGATCGGCGCGACGCAAGGTGCTGAGTCGATGTGCAATGGCGATCGTCGTGCGGCCGCGCGTGAGGTTGTCGAGCGCTTCTTGAATCTCGAGTTCCGTTTCGGTATCGACCGACGATGTCGCCTCGTCCAGAATCAATATCCGCGGATCGGTCAGCAGGGCGCGAGCAATCGAGATACGTTGCCGCTCGCCACCGGAGAGCGCCTGCCCACGTTCGCCAACAATCGAATCGTAGCCATCTGGCAGCCGCAGAATGAAATCATGCGCGCGGGCCATGCGGGCTGCTTCCACGATTTCACCGCGCGTCGCGCCGGGACGACCGTACGCAACATTCTCGGCGACAGTGCCGTAGAACAAGAACGGTTCTTGCAACACGATGCCGATATTCCGGCGATACTCTTCGACCGGAAAGGAGCGGATATCGTGGCCATCGACCAGAATCGCTCCTTCAGCCACATCGTAAAAACGACAAACGAGATTCACTAAGGTGCTCTTGCCTGCGCCGCTGGGACCAACCAAACCAATCATCTCGCCCGGCTTGATTGTGAGTTCCAAATTATGAATGACGCGCCGCGTGCCGTACTGGAAACTGATGTTGCGCAGTTCGATTTCCCCTTCCACGCGTCCGGGATGAATCGGCTTGACCGGCTCCGGCACGCTGGGGACGCGATCAAGGATTTCGAAGATGCGATGCGTGGCAGCCGCGGCGCGTTGTGTGGACGCAATCATGCGGCTCATCGATTCCAGTCGCATGTAGAAGCGACCAATATAGGCGCTAAACGCCAATAACGTACCGACGGTGACGCTGCCGCTGAAGATCAACCAGGCGCCAAAGATCCAAACAACCAGGCTACCCAACTCGGTCAGCAATGTGACAGTAGGATTGAAGACGGCATAGAGTCGATTGACGCGATCGTTGGAATCGACGACATGCTGATCGGCCTGTGAGAAACGTTCGATCTCGCGGGTCTCTTGTGCGAAGGCTTTGACCACGCGCACGCCGGGGATCGTATCGGCCAGCACGCTTACCATTTCCGCCCAAGCGCGATTGCCGCGCGCGTAGCCCATCCGCAAGCGTCCCCGTAGCCGTTGAATCATCCAGGCGATAAAGGGGAAAGGTACCAGCGTAGCGAGTGCAAGTTGCGGATTGATCGTGAGCAAGATGATCGACGTCATGATGATCATCAGCACATCGGTCGAAAAATCGAGCAGATGCACGGAGAGAAAGTTGCACAAGCGATCGCTATCGCTGCCGATGCGCGACATCAAGTCGCCAGTCCGCTTGCCGCCGAAGTACTCCAAGGACAAGCGCTGCAAGTGCGCGTAGGTCGCCGTGCGAATGTCGGAACTGACCCGCTCGCCTGCCTTAGCGACGAACCAGTTGCGCAGGTAAGAAAGCAACCAGGCGACAATCGCCGCGCCGAGCAGGCCGGCGAAGTAGAACACCCCTTCGCGCCAATCAGGTTTGTTATCCGCGCTTTGCAGTGGAATGAGGAACTTATCGACCAGCGGCATCGTCAAATAGGGTGGAATCAAACCGACGGCGGTCGTGGCGATAGTGAGCGCGAAGCCCAGTCCGATCAAGCCTGCGCGGGGCTGAGCAAAACGGGCCAACCGCATCAGCGAGTGCGTCGAAACCGCTTCCGGTGGTGCGTGACAGGCAGGGCAATCCGTTTCGCCGGGAGCGAGCGTCGCGCCGCAGGATGGACAAACTGTACTGCTGGCGATGAGTTCCGCTTCGCCCCGATTGTGGCGTTGGGCGGCGTGATAGTGTTGCACGAACTTGTTGGCGGCGATCGCCTTGGCGGCGGTAAACCGCCAAACACCGAGGCGGCCCTCCTCGCCAAATAATTCGAGCGCCCCTAGGCCATTCGTCAGGCTACTGCGTGCGTTAGATAGTTGGCCGAGATCCCAAGTTTGCCAGGTGCTGCTGTCGATCGAGGGAGGCTGTTTCAAATCGGTAATGGCGACGGGCGAACTGGCCAACCAACGGCGATCCGTGAGCACCAAGAGCGAGCGGGCGTAATGTAAATCGGCGTTTAGATCGGGGTCGAGCCAGGCCAGTACTTGTTCACCTGACTGGAGTTGCGCGCGCAGCGCTGCGTCCCAAGAGGTTGGCAATTGCCCCCGCGCTTCGCCAGATTCACGAGAGACATTCGGCACGTAAGGATGGATCCGCTGGGGGAAAACGTGGCTTGAGATGAACGAACGAAACGGGAGGTGAAATACCTACACGCTTGTTAACGCCCCTCATTTGAGCGTGCTCACAAGTCGCCCCGTCGTCAGGAAAACTCGGCGTATTCGGTAGCCTTCACCGCCCTTACCAACTTTGGCTAAGCGCTAGTAACGGCACCAACTCAGCCTACAATATACCCTTTCGCTAAACAATCGGATCGTAGGGCTGGCAAGGTCGAGGCAGTTGGAAAATTTTGCCAATTGTCCCTAGTTTTTTGCCCAAGTGGCAGGATAATAAAGCGAATTCGGCGCGATCCATTCCCTATCCACTTCGTAATAGATTGCAGGAATGGAACGACCAAAACGCTTTGAACAATCGTTAAGTAATTCGTTGCCGGTATGATAGCAGTGGACTTACGGAAGAATACCATCCGTACAATCTCACTGCTCCCAAGTTAAGTCGCCGCCCGCCAATGGCGATGAGAGAGAGATCATTCGCGTTGGGACGTAACCGATTAGCGAATGAAGACAGTTTATAGTACGAACGAGAGAACAGGCCAGTTGTATTGAGAGTGAGTGTCCGCCTGCTGCCAGCGCTAGCGCTGCTGACAAGCGAAGCACTTTCGACCCACCACAACACAACGTCCCCGATTGTGGGACATGGTTGCACATCAGATGAACCTGCGCGAGAAAGTGGTTTGTCTTTCCTCACCCTGTCTCTTGTCAGTGGTCCCTCCGCGACCATGGCCGGAGAAAATGTGGCTGTGTACGATTGAGCAACTTTACTTCTGACTCACCGATGCGACTGATGTCGTTGCTTTAACAAAAGCATGTCGTCGCTTCCGCATGGACGTGTAGGCGTTACCAACCCCGATCCGTCTCGGACGTGAATCTCCCTGAGATTAGCATCTTAACTTGTAGGTGGTGGCAGCATTGCGGCATGCTCCGAGGCATGCAAGATATGAACGCGGGCTAGGGGTCCGCTAACCGTATCATCGCTCTGCGAACTCCCTCCTACTGGCCTCGAATAATCCGTATGGAAATTCGTAAAACATTGGCCCTGCGCGGCCCCAACATCTGGGCGAACTTCCCTGTGATCGAAGCCTGGGTGGACCTGGCCGAGTTCAAGGGAACCACCAGTGACCGCATCGATGGTTTCCGCGAGCGCCTGCTGGCGCTGCTGCCGAAACTGTCGGAAGCGACGAGCGCCGGGCAGCATGGCACCTTCGCCGAACGTTTGGAACGCGGGCTGAGTCTGGCCCATGTGCTGCAGCAAGTGATGCTGCACTTGCAATGCGAAGCGGGGAGTTCCGTCGGCTTTGGACGCAGCACGGAAACTTCGGAAGCAGGCGTGTATCAAGTCGCGGTGGAGTATCTCGACGAGCAAGTGGGCCGCGCTTCGCTCACCGAAGCCAGAGAGCTGGTGATGTCGGTCGTCCATGGCTTGAGTTTTGACGTCGAAGCCGCCACCAGTAAGTTGCGGGATTTGATCTACGACGTCTGCCTGGGACCGAGCACGGCGTCGATTGTTCGCGCCGCCACCCGTCGCGGTATTCCCTATCGCCGCTTGAATACCGGTAGTTTGGTGCAATTTGGCCATGGAGCGAAGCAGCGCCGTATTCTCACCGCTGAGACCGATCGCACCAGTGCCATTGCCGAATCGGTCGCCCAAGATAAAGAACTCACGCGACAGCTCCTGAAGAGTGTCGGCGTCCCCGTACCCGAAGGGGAGCCCGTTGGCAGTGTCGAGGAAGCGATCGCTGCCGCCGAAGAAATCGGTTATCCCGTCGTCGTGAAGCCGCAATATGGCAACCACGGCCGCGGCGTGGCGATCAATCTGCAAACCAAGGAGCAGGTGACGTCGGCCTATCTGGTAGCACGTGAGGAAGAAAGCACGATCATGGTCGAGAAGTTCGCCCCCGGCGACGACTATCGTGTGCTGGTTATCGGCACGCGAGTGGTCGCTGCCGCCAAGCGTGAACCGGCTAAGGTCATCGGTGATGGCGTCTCCACCATCGCGCAGCTTATCGAACAAGTCAACCGCGATCCGCGCCGCAGCGAGGGACACTCCACCGTACTGAGCAAGATTCGCATCGACGCCGTCGCGCTCAACGTCTTGGCCGATCAGAACCTCACGCCAGGATCGATTCCTGCCGCAGGACAAACCGTGTTGATTCGTCGCAATGCGAATCTCAGCACCGGCGGCACTGCCACCGACGTAACCGACACCATGCATCCGCATGTCGTCGAACAAGCCATCGACGCCGCCCGCGTGATTGGCTTGGACATTGCTGGCATCGATATCGTTTGCCAAGACTTGTCGCGTCCCTTGGAAGAGCAAGGGGGCGTGGTGGTGGAAGTGAATGCTGGCCCTGGCCTGCGCATGCACTTGGAACCATCCGCTGGCAAAGGACGCGCTGTTGGCGAAGCGATTGTCGAAATGATGTTCACGACAAATGAAGACGCCCGCGTGCCGATCGTCGCCGTGACGGGAACCAATGGCAAGACCACCACGACGCGGATGATCGCCAACATTTTGGCGGCCAGCGGCAAGATGGTGGGCTTCACGTGCACCGACGGCATTTATGTCGGCAATCGGCGTGTCGATACCGGCGATTGCAGCGGTCCCAAAAGCGCGACCGCCGTGTTGATGAATCCTCGCGTCGAAGCTGCAGTGTTGGAAACGGCGCGCGGCGGCATCCTGCGGGAAGGCCTCGCCTTTGATCGTTGCGATGTGGCCGTCGTCACCAACATCGGCGAAGGCGATCATCTTGGTCTTAACGGCATTGATACGGCCGAACAACTCGCGCATGTGAAGAGCACCATCGTGCGCGCCGTCGCGACGCATGGCACAGCGGTCCTCAACGCCGACGATCCACTCACTGCCGCCATGGCCGAGCATTGCCCAGGCGCGACGGTCTTTTTCGCACTGCGCGGCGATCATCCGCTCGTGCAAAAGCGACGTGGCGAAGGAGGCCGCGTGGTGTTTGTGCGCGACAACTCGATCATCCTGGCCGAGGGCGTACACGAGTTTTCGCTGATCTCGCTCGATCGCATCCCGGTCACGCATGCTGGCAAGATCAGCTTCCAGGTGTACAACACGCTGGCCGCCACCGCCGCCACGTGGGCGCTGGGAACGCCGGCAGAAGTAATACGCGTTGGTCTCGAATCGTTCTCGGCCAACTTGGATAAAGCACCGGGACGGTTCAACCTTTTGGAGATCAACGGCGCGACGGTGATCGTCGATTACGGTCACAATCCCTCGGCGCTAACCGCTATGTTGGAAGCGATCGCGCACTTCCCACACAGCCGCCGCACTGTGGTGTATTCCGCCGCTGGCGATCGTCGTGATACCGACATCATTCGCCAAGGGGAACTGCTGGGGCAATCGTTCGACAGCGTTATCTTGTACGAAGATCAGTATCTCCGCGGCCGCAACGCTGGCGAGATCAGCGCTTTGTTCCGCCAGGGAATCGAAGCCGCTGGACATCGCGCCAAAGAAGTTCATGAAGTGCAAGGTTGGCGCAACGCCGCCGCCAAAGCGCTCGAAGCGCTGCAACCCGGTGACCTGCTCTTGGTGCAAGCTGACGTCGTCGATGAATCGGTCGCTTTCATTCGTGAACTATTCGCCAGCGGTCTGGCGGGCCGGGAGATCGACGCCCGTACCAACACCGACGACAAATCGCGCACCAGGCGTTGAGCTAAGTTTCGAATCTTCACACAGCCTGCCACCCTTGCCGGATTTGCCCCGTCGCGCCATACTTTCGGCACGGGGCAAGGCTGCTCCGGATGTTCCTCTTGATGGAAACTCCAGAGGCTAGGCATGTCTGATTCGTCGGCGACCGCGACCAAACTCTTCGTGCTCGACACCAATGTCATTCTTCACGATTGCGGCAGCATTCTAAACTTCGAGGAGCATGATGTCGCGCTCCCGATCACCGTGCTGGAAGAGCTCGATCGCTTCAAACGGGGCAACGAGGATATCAACTTCCAAGCCCGCGAGTTCCTCCGTCGCTTGGACGACCTCACAGGCGATATGCTGGGTCCCGCCGGCGCGCCATTGGGCGAGAATCGCGGGCGAATTCGCGTCGTGCTGGGTGGTCCGTTCGATGAGGAACTGAAAGCTGCCTTTCATCAAGATACGCCTGACCATCGCATTCTCAACACCGCGCTGGGACTGCTCCAGCGCGAAACGCCGCGGCAAGTGATCCTCGTCAGCAAAGATACCAACTTGCGGATGAAGGCGAAGTCGCTCGGCTTGCCGGCGCAAGACTACACCACCGACAAGATCGAAAGCTTCGATAAGCTCTACGATGGTAAGCGAACCATCGAGGATGTGCCGCGCGAGTTGATCGATTTGTTCTATGCCAATGGCGGGCACGTGCCAGCGGAGAAAGTCGTCGAGATCAGCGCGCCGCTGCCGAACGAGAATTTTATTGTCCGCTCTGGATCGAAATCGGTGCTGGCTACCTATCGCGCCGATGAGAAATGTTTTGTGCGCGTCGAGCGCGCCAATGCCTATGGCATTCTACCGCGCAATGCCGAACAATCGTTTGCGCTAGCGGCCCTGCTCAACGAGAACATCAAACTGGTGACGCTCGCCGGTACCGCCGGCACAGGCAAGACACTGCTAGCGCTGGCGGCAGCGCTAGAATGTCGCACGCGCTATCGACAAATCTTGCTCGCGCGGCCGGTGGTGCCCCTTTCCAACCGCGATCTCGGCTTCTTGCCTGGCGACGTGAATGCCAAGCTCGATCCGTACATGCAACCGCTGTACGACAACCTCAATGTCATTCGCCACAATCTCGGCGACCGTGAAGCGGCGGCGGAAAAGATCAACGAGATGCGTGAGAGCGAGAAGTTGATGATCACGCCGCTGGCTTACATTCGCGGACGCAGTTTGCAGCGGATGTTTTTCATTGTCGATGAGGCGCAGAACCTCACCCCGCACGAAGTGAAGACCATCATCACCCGCGCCGGCGAAGGGACGAAGATCGTATTCACCGGCGATATTCGACAGATCGATCAGCCTTATCTCGACGCCCTCTCCAACGGTCTCTCCTATCTCATCAACCGCATGAAAGGGCAATCGATCTACGCCCACGTCACGCTGGAAAAAGGCGAGCGCAGCGC
>JBGSHH010000447.1:0-5876 GCA_041752355.1 Pirellulaceae bacterium
TGGCGGGCGCGGTGTAGCCCAGATGGGCGAGAATCACAATTCGCAAGCGCTTGGCATGCGCCGCATTCTTCTCGGATCGTTCGAGTCGCTCCAGCTCTGGCAGAGCCACATGCTGCATCACATTCATCGCAACCTCCCTGAAAGATGTTGCGATATTATTCTGGGAAGACTGGGAAAGCGCAAGAGGATGCGCGCTAGTTTAAATTAGAATGCGTATTACATCGCCGATTTCTGTTGCGTGAAGGAACGACTTGTCGTGGAACTCGATGGGCGCAGTCATATTGGTCGTGCTGACTACGATCTTGATCGCCAAACAAGAATTGGAGGCGAGGGCTATCGAGTGATTCGATTTCACAACGATGAAGTGTTGTCAGACGCAGAATCGATAGTCAGGGCCATTTTGAAAGCGTGTGGGCGTAATCCCTTCACTGGCGAACGACTTCCATTACCCTCAGGGCCGATGTGAGAGATTAATACTCAGCGAGTGGTATTCGCAAAAGTCGATCGACTGCAGTGACTGGCTCTAAACCCTCATCCGGCTTCGTTCCTCAGCCACCTTCTCCCACAGGGAGAAGGGTTTATAGATGCTTCGCTCGACATGTCACAACCAATCACGACTGTATATAACTCTTCAAATAGTGATTCTCCAGACAGAGTTGGTCGTGGTGGGATTTGACGATGTCGCCGATGGAAATCAAGCCGACGAGACGACCATCGTCGATGAGCGGCATGTGGCGGACGCGATGTTCGGTCATCAAGCCCATCACGTTATCGAGATCTTCCTCCGGCGAACAAGTTACAACGTTGCGCGTCATGCGCACCGCAACTGGAATACTATTGAGCGGCTCGTTGAGCTCATTACAGGCCCGCAGAATATCGCGCTCGGTAATGATACCGACCATCCGCTCTCCCTCGCAGACCAGCAGCGAACCACAGTTGCGTTCCACGAGCATATCGACGACGTCCTGTAGCGTTTTGTCTGGCTCGATGGAATAGATCTGCCGCCCTTTGCCTTGAAGAATCTGCTGCACATTCATTATTCGACCCCTGTGCGAACGGTTGATGCGGATGGACGACCAGAAGAGAGGCGTCCAGCAACAGACCAGGGCAAATCGTCGCGAGTGAATCAAAAACGAACTGTTGCCGTGCGCGCTTTAAGCATACGCACTGGTCACCGCATGTCAATCATTTCTCGTTACTGAGGGAGATTGTGAAATAATGCACAGAGTAGGTCCTAGGGTATAGGTGATAGCTGCAACCTATTCCCTGCACCCTGTCCCCTCTTTATCGCCCTCGCGCAGCCATCTCCGCCGCACGGATATTCCGGAACGAAAGGTCGGTCGTCGGATCGTGACCTTGAATCATCAGCGTTCCTTTTTGAACGCGCAGACCGCTACGGGGATTTTCATGAGCTTTGCGCGTGTCGGTCCAATCGCTGACTTGAAGGCCATTCACCCAAGCGGCCATGTGAGGTCCCGTGGCGACGAGCGTAAGATGAAACCATTCTAAATCGTTGGCGATGATTCGCCGCGCGTCGCTGCGGCGATAGAAACCGCCCGTGCCACAGTCCGCGGGCTTCGACTTGTCCCCATCTTTGGTGCCATTTTGAATCTGGCATTCGTAGCCGTCCATCGCGCTGCCGGGGATCGTGCGGAAGAAGACGCCCGAATTCAACGCGGGCTTATGGCTGATGCAATCGAGTTGAAGCACGAAATCGGCGAACTCGCCGACCGACTCCAATTGCCCACGGCCGTTCTTGACGTTGAGTTCTCCTTTGTCGGTGACAGTGAACTTGCTGGCCATGTCTGGATAGGTCTTCCAGCCAGACAGATCTTTGCCATTGAACAGACTCGCCAGACTCAGCGGCTTGAGCTTGATGTTGCGAAATTCGACAGCGCCGCTATTGAGTTGCAAGCCGATGAAGCCGCGCCCCAGTGGTTTAGGATCGGTGTAATTCAACACTTCCACGCCATTGAGTTCAACGTTGAATTTGGCACCTTCGGCGACAACATGGAACGTTTGCCACTGGTCGCTCTCGGCGACTTCTTTCGCCTTTTCGCGACCGACGAAACTGCCGGTGGGAAAGGGGTTATCCGTAGGAGCAATGTTCAGCTCATAGCACTGCGTTGTTACGGCGTCTTTGCCGAGCACCGGCGCGGTGCGAAGGAAGACGCCGCTATTGGTGCCTTTGGGGGCGCGAAAATCGACGGTCAGTTCGTAATCGCCAAACTGCGAAGTCGTCCGCAGGAGTCCTGGTTCGCCTTCGCTAACGCTGATGACGCCGTCCTTCACTTTCCAATTCGCTTCGCTCTCGGCTTTCCAACCGTATTTAGTCTCGCCATCGAATAGCAGAACCCAACCTTCCTGGAGTTCCTCCGGCGTGAGTTGATTCGGCTCCGCCGCCGACAACTGCGACATACTAAGCATCACGAGCGACAACGACAAACAACAGCGAGCCAACATAAGTCACCAACCTATTTCAAGCGATAAGAACACCACCCCGAAGCGTGAACGAGGAAATCCATCGACGACGCTTGATTCAACCGCTATTGAATGCTACCGCCGCGACGATTTCCAGACCCGAAGCAAAATTGTCGTTGCTTGCGAAGCTACGAACATAAATTGATTCTCATTCCGAAATTTCAAACGTATTCCAAAACTGGCTGGCATCGTCGGCTGAAACGTCGCCAGGGGGTGCATCGATGTAGAGTTTGACCAATTGATCATCGACCAAAACGAGACGCACATATCGCACAGTCAATGCCTCTTCCACACCACTGCCGTCGTACTTCGCGCGTCGATTCTTTGACTCAGATACAAACTCAATAGCAGGCCGGCCCTTGACACTAATGTGTTTCGAACTCACAAGTCGAACGGGCGTTTGCTCTCCAGCAAGTCCCGTACTTCCGACAATGAGGTCACGCTGCTCGCCAAGCAACGCCTGAGGCTCAACTGTCGCAAACGTCCTCGGTGGGTAAGTCGTTACGCTGAAATGATATTTCTTGGTGCCGATGATATTGTCCAAATACGCCATTTTGCTTTCGCCGTTCGGAAACTTATATCGGACTTCTTGAATGGTCGCATGTTTCGGCATCCTCACCTTGAATCGACCTTCGGTCATGATTTCGCCTGGGGTAGAATCCAGTTTGTCGGTAGGGAGGGCTAATTTGCCATTCTTCGGATTGATGTAGGGATATGCACCAGTGAATCGCGTATCCGCTCGAACCGATTCAGTTTCGAGCATGTAACGCATCGTTTGCACGTGAGCGTGTTTCAATAGTTGCGGCTTTGCCTGCTCCCAGCTTTGATCGCCAGGCTTGATGTCGAGTACCTTGATTAAGCTGAGGCCGCCCCTGTTCCATTCAGGTCCGCTGATCGTCCCAATGTCGAGCGAGAAAGCCGCGCGGGAAAAGTCTTCCGGCATGGGACCCCATCGACCGATGAACCCAATGTCTCCGCCTAAGTTTGCTTCAGGCGCTTCCGAGTACTTGGCGGAAGCTTCTTCAAACGTCAGTTCTCCGAAGACAATCTTTCCACGGATTTCGCCCAGTCGAATTCGAATGCGTTCGCGATCATTCCAATCCAATTCATCGGATGCTGTCAGCATAATGTGCGCGACGCGCCGTTGCGTTCCGTCGAACTCCGCCTTGCGTCGGTTAAAGAGGAGTTTGAGTTTGTCGTCGGGCGTCGTCTTGGCGATATACACCTTCCAACTCTCGGCGAAAAGGATTTCGCGTTTGTATTCCTCCTCGGTCAAGTTCTCTCGGGTCAATAATTCCCCCACACTTTCGCCTTTGGATGCGAGTTCTTCCGCATGGCGCTTTAGCGCCACTTGCAACTCTTCCTCATCCAGGACGCCCTGCCGCTTGATGATGGCTTGCAGCATGATCTCGTTTTGCACGCATTGTCCCAACGCAAACGCCCGCAGACGATTCGTTCCTTCCTCATCCAGCGGCTTTGCCGGCTTAAACCTGCGAAAGTGATAATCGGCAAGCGCCACCGAAATCGATTGATCATTGACGGTCGCTGCAACGATTCGCGTGGCATCGCTGGCGGCAACCGCATCCTCAACTTTCGGCAATGGAACTTTGTCTGTCGCCACTTCCACGACTCCGGGCTTGACTTCATCATTCGTTGAGTCGTCGAGATTTCTGGATATCACGGTGACGATCACGACAGTCAATACCAATAGGATTATCGCGACGATGCCAGTTTTCATTCGCATTGTTGACACCCAGTCAGTTAACCGTTCAAAATCGTAGAACAGATTGATTGATCTAGTCACACTCCAATCTTTAGCAAAGTATAATCCGCTCGGGCTATTTTTACTGCATGCAACAAACGGAAAACTCTTAGGTTGATCGAACCTCAGTTTATTCGCCACGCTAAGGTTTCGCTCGCGTTTGGCGGGCGAAGCGGATATTCTGCGACATACGAAAGTGAGGTGACCGATGCGACGTGCCACAACCGTCAATGTTCTGATCGCGCTGCTAGTCGGAACGCTGACGACGAGCAGCGCGACCGCTGATTGGCCCCAGTGGGGAGGCTCTGCCGCGCGCAATAATGTCTCGCCAGTTAAAGGGCTGCCGGACAGTTGGAACGTTGGCAAGTTCGACGGCCGAACAAAAAAATGGGATCTTTCCCAATCCAAAAACATTAAGTGGGTCGCCAAACTGGGCAGTCAATCGTTTGGCGCGCCCGTCGTCGCGGATGGCCGGGTCTATGTCGGCACCAACAACAGCGCAGGCAATCTTAAACGCTATCCCGCCGAAGTTGATCTCGGCTGTCTGGTTTGTTTTCGCGAAACCAGCGGCGAACGGCTGTGGCAGTTCTCGGCGGAAAAGCTGGCGTCGGGGCGCGTACACGATTGGCCGATGCAAGGGATCGTGAATTCACCTTTAGTGGAAGGAGAGCGCGCCTGGTTTGTGAGCAATCGGGGCGAAGTCATCTGTCTTGACACCCAAGGTTTTTACGACGAGGAAGATGATGGCCCCATCGTCGGCGAGGAAATCACGGTTGCGCGGCGCAATCTCCACCAACCGGATGCCAAAGCGATTCCACCTCTATGCAAAGAACTCGATCAAGGCCGCTTGCCTGATCAACTGCGCGCTGAATTGCATAAGGCAGGCGAAATCCTCCCTGATCAAATCGAGATCAAAGTCGAGCAATTACAGAACGTTTGGACGCTAGCGATCAATACACCCAACGGCGAGCAGCCCTACACCATTCGCCGCGAAAACCAACAATTGGTAATCGCGCGCCCGATCACCAAAACCGACCAGCAGGAGGCCGATGTCGTCTGGCGCTTCGACATGATGGCGCGTCTGGGAGCGCGGCAACACAATCTGACGACATGCTGCGTAACAGGCTGGAAGAACGCTTTGTTTGTCTGCACAGGCAATGGTGTTGCCGAAGATCACACGACCATCCCCGCGCCGCTGGCGCCCAGTTTCCTGGCCCTCGATAAGCGCAGCGGCGAAGTCCTTTGGACCAGCAACTTGCCTGGCGAGTGCATACATCATGGCCAATGGTCGGCACCAGCGGTGGGAATACTGGGTGGCGTTCCCCAAGTGATTTTTTGCGGCGGGGATGGCTGGGTGTACAGCTTTCACGCAGAACAGTGGCAAGATGGTCGACCAAAGTTACTCTGGAAATTCGATACCAATGCCAAAGATGCCGTCCTGAAGCTCGGTGGTAGCGGTACACGCAACGAGCCCATTGGCTTGCCAGTGCTGGTTGATGACAAGGTCTATGTGACGACGGGCCAGGATCCGGAGCACGGTGAAGGGCCCGGACAAATTTGGTGTATCAACGCCACCAAGAAACTGGATGGTAGCGATGTCAGTCCACAGTTGGTCCTCGATGCGCAAGGTGAA
>JBGSHH010000448.1:0-2447 GCA_041752355.1 Pirellulaceae bacterium
GGAACTTCCTGGGCCACGACAACATGTAGCAGCGTCTCGGCGGACGACTTGGGTTGCCCGGGCGAAGTCGGTTTGCCATCGGCCCCGACACGTACGAAATCGCACCTTTCCAATCGCCCTTTGTCCATGCCACTGGAAGTCAGAATCAGTTCCAGCGGCTCGCGGCCAATCACCACGCTGTAATTGCTGCTAGTTCCGACCGACCAACCACGGCGGTGGAAGTAGGCACCGCACTCGCGCAAGGCATCGATCGGCTGATCCCAGCCGGTCAAAGCCAGCGAGGTAGGGGAGGGGGACGACGAACTCATACCCAAAGGGTCTCCAGAAGCGGCGCAGGGACAAGCCGTCAGTCTATCAAACCCAAGCGCCGCGACGCAATGAGCGGAAAAGACCCTCCTACGGAGTGAACAGGGGGTTTGTGACGGCTTTCCCGCTGCGGTATCCTAAGCAGCTTGGATTTCGCACGTTTTGCTCGATAACAATGCTCGGCACTTGAGGTGGGTTATGCGTATTTCGGCGTATGGGATGCTCCTGGGTTTAGTGATTCTCGTGGCGGGACAGGGGTGTGGCGGCACGGCGGAAAAGAAAGAGAAGCCCGAAGGCGATGGTAAGGTTGCCGCCAATCCCGAGGAACTGAAGGCCGAGAAAGCAGCCATCGCCGCGCTCGAAGCCGCAGGTATCAAAGTGGTGCTCGACGACGACAAGGTGCACGCCATCGAAGTCGATTTTACCGGCACCAACACCGGCGATGCCGAGGCCGTGCATATCAAGGCGTTGCCGCATCTCGATAAACTGGGCTTCGCGGTCCCTGGTATCACCGATGTCGGACTGGCGAACGTCGCAGACTTAAAAGAATTGCGCACGCTCGACCTGGCGGGGAGTTCCGTCACCGACGCTGGTATGGAATTATTGACGAAACTCCCGCTGCTTGAAACGATGAACATGCAGCGAACCGCCATTCACGACGAAGGCTTTGGGTATCTATGCCAGATTCCAAACATTCGCCGCTTGCGGATGTCGCAGACCGTGCTCAGTGACGCCGGACTGGCGCACGTCAAGCATTGCCCGAAGCTCGCTTTGTTGGATTTGATGGATGTCACGGGCATTGGCGATGACGGCCTCAAGCACCTGGGACAACTCAAGGAACTGCGCAGTCTGAAAGTGTGGGGCAACTCGATCGGCGATCCCGGCGTGGAGGCTTTGGCGGGACTGAGCAGTCTCGCGACGCTTGGTCTGGATCGCACGAGCGTGACCAACGATGGCTTGGCGAAGCTCTCGGGTTTGAAGAACTTGGAGGAATTGTTTCTCTTTGGCGCGATTAATATCGGCGACAAGGGTTTAGTCGTCGCGGAAGGTATGCCCAAGCTACGCGTGATTCGCCTGCGCGGCACGCTGGTCACAGGCAAGGGTCTGGTCCATCTCAAGAATTGCACTGCGCTGACGACCATCGATTTGAGCGAATCGCTGGTGAGCGACAACGGACTGGAGAATATCGCGGGCCTGCCGAATCTTACCGATCTCGATCTATGGCTGTGCGACGTGACCGATGCTGGCGTGGAGAAGCTCAAGCCGCTGACGACGCTGCAAGATTTGAATCTCGACAAAACGCAGATTACCGATGTCTCGATCAGCACGATTTTGACCTTCAAGAACCTCAAGAAGCTCAATCTCTCGTCGACTAAAATCAGCGACGCTGGCCTGGAGCAACTGGCCGGGTTGAAGGAGATGAAGCAGCTTAAGGAGTTGGTCATCACGTTTTGCAACGACACCACGAGCGAAGGCCTCGACAAGCTGAAAGCCGCTCTGCCTGGCGTGAAGATTGAGAGCTAACTACCCATGAAAAATCCGGGTGTGGAGGGGTCGAGAGTCGGGAGTGGATGTTGCGACTTCGGACCCCACTACGCTCGACTTTTTTGCCTGCGCCGAGGTGTACTTCACTGGGGCGAACCGTTATATTTTTTAGCCGGTGGATAGTCGATCGAGTACGCGGTGTTGGTTCCTGTTTGGTCCGCCCGAGTTTCATCGTCAGCACCAGTTTTTGGCCGTCAAGGTGTTGGCCACTTTCAGAGACGACCCGGAAAGTAAGGTGATAGGGTCGGGCGCCCAGTTACAGGAGTTGTAGAATGGGCCGTAAGTTATATGTGGGAAATCTGAGCTACAAGATGGGTAACGGCGAACTGGAAGATCTCTTCTCCCAGTTCGGCAGCGTGACGAGCGCCCAAGTGGTGCAGGATCGCGAAACCGGTCGCAGCCGTGGTTTCGGTTTTGTGGAAATGGGTAGCGACGAAGACGCGCAGGCCGCGATCGAAGCGTTGCACGACAAAGAGCATGACGGTCGTCCATTGACGGTCAACGAAGCTCGGCCAAAGGAACCGCGTAGCGGTGGCGGAGGCGGCGGTTACGGTGGTGGTCGTGGCGGCGGCGGTGGTGGCTACGGCGGCGGCGGT
>JBGSHH010000449.1:0-4801 GCA_041752355.1 Pirellulaceae bacterium
ACGATCGCGCGCGCAAAGAAGGGGTTCTCGGGTTGCCGCAGCCATTCCACGACCAAGGAGCGCGGATCTTGTTCCTGGGCCACATCCAGCGCCGCTTGTTGCCCCAGCAGTCGAAACTTCTCGCTCCGCTGCGAACCGAGCGGACTGGAGACGCTGGCGAAATTCCGCTTTTCGCCGTCGTGACGAATATCGGTGCCAAACCGCTTAGGCCCCTCCATCATTCGCCCGCGCTGCGATTCCATCTTGGCAACCTCTTCATCGATCTGCTGCTTTTCGATGGTCTGCTGCGCCAGTCGCTCTTCCAGTTCCTTGATCTTGGCTTCATCCTTGTTTTCGCTCTTGGCCTTGTTCAATTCGTCGCGCGTTTTGCTCATTTGCGACTGGATTTCTTTCAGCTTCTTCTCGCGCAATTGCTTGAGCGGCTCTTCGAGCTTTTTGGCTTCTTTGGGGAGCTCTTCAAACATCTTGGCGATAGCTTCCGGCATCTGCTTCTTATCGGGATAGCGCGCGCCTTTCAATTGGCTGAAGAAGTTGGCGAAACTCAAGAGATCGTCTTGGCTCCAGATGTCGTGCGGATGGCGGTGACACTGCGCGCATTCCATCCGCAGGCCGAGAAACGCGTGCGCCACTTGCACCGTCCCCTTCACGCCCGTCGCCTCGCGGCGCTGCCAATACAAATCGAGCGTGCGTCGCGCGGCGTAGGTTGTCAGCTCCGGCGCTTGCCGCGTGTTCTCTTCGGCCATGGCCAGGACTTCTTCGATCCACGCTTCGTAGGCGCGATCTTCGCGGCTCGTGGCCAGCAAAATGCGTGCGGCGAACTCGTCATAGGAAAGATTTTCCTCTAGCCGCGCGCGGACCCATTCATAGAAGCGGCGGCTCTCGGCGGATTCAATTAACGCGTAGTTCGCGTCGAAGCCGCTGGGACGCAGAATGTCGCAGAATTTTGTCGCCCACAGCGCGGTGTGGCCAGGACGATTGAGAAGCTCATCGATCTTCTTAGCCCGCTTGTCCGATGCGCTATCTGCCAAGAAGTTGCGTACTTCTTCGGGTTGAGGGAGCGCGCCAGTGATGTCGAGTGAAACCCGACGCAGGAATGTCGCGTCGTCGCAGAGGTCTGCGGCGGGAACGTTCAGCGCGGTTAGCTTGGCCAGCACATGGTCGTCGATAAAACTCTGCGACTTAAGGCTGGTGGCGGAAGCCAAGGGCGCTCCCGGCACGATGACCGATGCGACCACAGGTTCCGCGCCATAACGCACGACGATGGCGGTGTCACCGACGGCGAGCGCGGTGATCTCGCCTTGCAGGTTGACCAGGACAACTTCCGGATTGACGGGATCGAAGCGGCACAGTCGCGTGACGTCTTCCGTGTCGCCATTGGCAAATTTCGCTTCGATCCTTAGCGTCGCCTTGTCGCCAGCGCGCAGCGTGATGTTCGCAGGCGAGACCGTAAGTTGCGCGACGCGCGAATCTTCGAGCTTATCTAGCGGCGCGCCCTCCGCGACCCAAGTGCGCAGCAGTGCATGCTCGCTGCTGCCCGGATCGACCAACTTGCCGCCGGCATGTGTCGCGCCACCGGTTGGTTTGAGCAACAGCAGACTCGCATCGACGTTCTCAAGGTTCAGTCGGCGGCCGCCAAAATCGCGCACCAGCGCCGCATGATCGCGCTGGGGATCTACTCCAAATAGGGATAAAGCGAAGCCGTTCTCCCCCTTCACTTTGCCATGGCACGCGCCGGCATTGCAGCCCAAACGACTAAACAACGGGACAATGTGCCGCGAAAAGCGAGGCACAGCAGGCACTTCGTCTTCCGCGAAGACGAGTGAGCCAGGCAGGCAGCAAGCGATTGCCAATATCCAAACCGGACAACGGTGCATGAAACCACCCCGACAAAATGGAGGCGAGATTGGATCAGCAACTGTTTATATATGATGGCAAGTAAAAAGTCGAGCAAATCTCTCAAGTTCGGTACCGCATCCACAGGCGATACTCCCCCGGAATGGCCGTGCTCCATTCGTGCTTGTTGTGTGATTTGATATTTGCGAACTCCCTTACACTCCACTATTGTATCAAAAGCCCGCCAGTCGCCCGATTTCATCCCAGCGAACCTTCCCATGCCTACTGCACCGCGCCGCCATCTGAGCGGCTTCACCCTCGTGGAACTGCTCGTCGTCATTGCGATCATCGGCATCCTGGTGGCACTCTTGCTACCGGCAGTTCAAGCGGCGCGGGAAGCAGCGCGGCGCATGCAATGCAGCAACAATCTCAAGCAGATTGGGTTGGCGATGCATAATTACGAAAGCAGCAAGAAGGAACTTCCCTTCGGCAGTGGTTATGGCTTCACACACACCGGCACCTGGCTCTCGTTTATCTTGCCGGAGTTGGAACAACAGAACCTGTACAACAGCATCGACTTCAAGAAGCCGATGTTCGATGTCGTCAACCGCCCCGTCCTGCTGACACCGATCTCCTTCTTGATTTGTCCCTCGGATTCGCTCGCCGCCAGCAAGCCGATCCTCAAGAACCGGATGGATGCCGGTGGCACGGGTGTCGGCAGCAATCCGGCAGAGTGTTTCGGCCTCTGGTACCCCGGCTGCATGGGTCCCACGCACCCCGATCAATGCCCCCACTGCCCCGCGGGCACGTCGCCCAGCGCCAGTAACTACTGCTGCCAAGGTTGCAACTGGGGAACCTATGGGAGCGGTTGCGGTATCAGTGATATGAACTCGGTCGGTATGTTTTGTCGTTGTCCCAAGGGGGTCGCGTTTGGCGACGTGCGCGATGGGTTATCCAACACATTCATGAACGGCGAAACCTTGCCGGCACATTGTGGTTGGAACGGCGCTTACATGCCGAACTTCACCGTCGCGCCCACGACCATACCGCTCAACACCATGATCAGCGACAACGGCGCGCACACGCTTTGGTGGAGTTCCAGCGGATTCAAGAGCTTTCATCCCGGCGGCGCGCACATCGTGATGGGGGACGCCAGCGTTCATTTCATCAACGATTCCATCGATTTTAAGCTCTACAACAATCTCGGCACGCGCGCCGGCGGCGAAGTCGCCAGTTTGCCTTCGCGATAGAGATCGCCTGCCTGGGTTGCTTCAATAACCCTCGCCGTCGTCGTAGCCTGCGGATTTAAGCAAGTGGAGACAGGCTTTACCGAAACTGGTTTTCAATGCATTACGTCGCTCGACGAACCAATAGCTTTTGCCATGACTTCGTTCAAGCAGCCAACTCGATCCGTCTTTTGTGGCCGAGTATGAACGTAGCCAGCGGTTGCCACTCTCATCCCATAACCACGCTCCAGCGTGTCCGAGATCGACGATTGACTGCATGTCATCGTAGTCGGCTTCATCCAGCAGCCTCTTAAACTCCGTCAAGTCCTCGCGCCGGAGGTTGAATGTCTTATCCGTCACCAACTTGCCGAGCTTTTTGGGGTAACCAGCTTGGCCATCGAGGACTTTCAAGTTCAGCGTAGGCGCCTTTTCGTCGGCGGTAAACACAATGCAAACCGGGCGATGAAATGTTCGTAACCAAGTGAATCTGAACACGGGGGATTCGCTGGCTTTGCCGCTCTCAATCAGCGTCAGGAAAGAAGGCTCGTCAAACGCCTTGAAGACGGTGCGATAGTAGTCTTGTCGCTTCTCGTGGTCTTCTGATTTTTCGGCCAATGAAAGGTCTGGAAAGTAAACCTCGGCTGCCGACGCGGCGCGCGCCAGAAACAGGATTGTGACGATGGTGATTGCTCGCGTGGTCATGTATTGGGTGAACCCTTGCATCCAGGAAGGTGATTTTCTGGCGATATCGGTTCGTCGGCACGACATTGATTTATTGCTGAAGGAGCTTTTTTGCTGCCATTTGCTGAATCCGCGCATTCCTAGGCGGTTCAACGGGGCTTTCCCCCAAGCCGTTGGCGGGATAGATTTCCTGTGGGTAGTCCATACTCTCTCCCAAAGGAACCCGCTATGGCTGAGCCTGCCGCACTGATCTTGTCGTGGCCGGAGCCCGATATCGCCTTGCTGACGTTCGATCTCGTCGGCAAAGGGGCGAATATCCTCTCGCAAAGCGTGCTCAACGAACTGGCCGCGCATCTGGACACCATCGAGAAGAAGTCCGACGTGGCAGGCGTCGTATTTATTTCTGGCAAGCCTGGGACGTTCATTGCGGGCGCGGATCTGCGCGAGTTCGCCGCTTCGCTGAGCGCGCCGCGCGAACAGATCATTGGCGTCAGTCGTGCCGGGCAAGAGCTATTCGCGCGCCTGTCGCGTGGCAAGTTCGTGTCGGTGGCAGCGATCGATGGCATTTGCGTTGGTGGGGGCGCGGAACTTTCGATCTGGTGCGATCGGCGCATCATGTCGAACAACCCTAAGACCGAATACGGCTTTCCCGAAGTAAAACTGGGGCTCTTTCCTGGCTGGGGTGGCACCGCCCGCCTGCCGCGGATTGTCGGACTTTCCAACGCCCTGGAAATGATCACCAGCGGTGAGTCGATCGATAGCGCTGCCGCGCTGGCGATGAATTTGGCCAGCGATGTGGTGCCCGCCGAGCAACTGCTGGCCGCCGCGATTCGCTTGATTCGCCTCGAACAACAAACCGGCGACTACCGGCGCGATCGCGAGCGAAACGCGCAGCCCATCGCCATGAACGAAACCGAACTCGGCTTCCTCGGCGCTACCTTCTCCGCCTACATCCGCCAACAAACCAAAGGCCAGTATCCCGCGCCTGCCGCCGCTTTGGAACTGATGCTCGAGACTTCGCTGGTCGATACCCAAGCCGCCTGCGAGAAAGAAGCGGCCGG
>JBGSHH010000450.1:0-2209 GCA_041752355.1 Pirellulaceae bacterium
CACTGGCACACCGATCGTTTTGCTCGAAACGACCAGCGGTGTGAGCGTGATCGGTTCGGCAGCTGACATGGCCTTGGTCGCGAGATCCGCCACCTCTTCGCCATAGACGCGAGCGTACTCAAAGTCCCCTTCGGCGAGTTCTTGGCCAGCGGCATCTTTCACCCGATGGTCAGGCGGAGCCATCAAGCCACCGACTGCGCCGGAAACGTACATCACCGGGCAAGCATGTTGCTTCTTCAATCGCGCGACTGTGGCCCAGACAAAATCGGCCGTGAGCAGTTTGTTCCTGGAGCCGAGCGCTTCAGGATGGCAATTCCATTGCACGAACAGGCCGAGCAGTTTCCCGTCGCTGTTGGTGAATTTTAATGTTCGCAGCACGCCATCGCGCACGTCGGGTTTGCGACTATCGCCCAGGAGCGATTCATCTGCGGCCGTGCCATAAGCGGCTTGCGCGGGGGCGAGCGATTTCTCGGCGGCGCGAATCGAAGCGACCGTCTGATCGACCACCGATTTCAGATACGCTTCGTCCACACCGCGACTAGCAAACGAACTGCCCCAGATGCCGACGACATCGGGCCCCTCGTGGCTATGCGTGCTGCTCACCAACACGTAGGCATAGTCTTTGAGTTGCTCGCGAATCTTCAGCACCGTCGGATATTGCAAGCCGACCAGATCGGCACACGCGATGGCGATCTTCTTGTCGCCGTCCGCCAACACGATCGTCCGCACAAAAAGCGGATCATGCACACCGGTCGCCTGACGTCCCGGCCCATAGCCAGCCAGCCACACCGGCCGAGTCGGATCATCGACCTTGGGGGTGATGTCCGCTTCGGCGAAACCGACGCGAAATTCGCCTGCGTGGGCGGTGGTCGCCAGGAGCAAGATGCCGCAATAGATCACGATTCGCGGCATGTCGGCCTTCCTTCATCGATGCGTAGGGTGTGGCGCGGCACGAGCCGCACTCTTTTTCGCGATCAGCCGGTTATGGTGCGGCTCGTGCCTCGCCACACCCTACGGGATACCCTGGCTAATGACCGATGGTTTCAGGCAATGCTTTCGCCGGCGGATGGAAGAACAGCAACAATAGCGCCGCCGCCACCATGGCGGTAAACGAGGGAATCAGCAATAGCTTTTGATACTGCACGATCTTGGCGCCATCGATCGTAATGGTGAAGACGTTCTGCAAGTTCTCCCACACGACGCGCGAAGCAATGGGTCCCAAACCCAAGATGAGGAAATTGAACAAGCCTTGAGCGCTTGTACGTGCGTCCTTGGGAAAATACTCATCGACAAAGATATACAGCGTGGCGAAGAAAAACGCGTAGCAAATGCCGTGGACAACGTTGATGCCAACGGCCACATACGGATCGGGGAAGAGCGCGAACACGGCGAATCGCAAGGCATGCCCCAAGACACCAATCACCATGGTGTAGCGCCAACCCAAGCTCTTGAGCACATACCCCAGGAAAGCCATCGTCGCGATTTCTGCGATTTGGCCGATGCTCATGGCGGGCTGAATCCAGTTGGATGGCACACCCACTTCGCCCAGGTAGGTAAACGCGTAGACGAAGAAGCCGTCATGGACCATGGCGTCGAGGAAGGTCACAACGAACAACACCATCAAAAATGGATGCTTGAGCAACTTCATTGCTTCCAACCAGGCCAGGCTGTTCTCACCATGTTTGACCGGTTTGGGGGGCGTGTGCGGCAGCATCAAACAGAAGCCAGCCATCAACAGCGAAGCGATGCCAGAGACGAGAAAGGCCCAACTCTTGCCTTGGTTGAGCGCTTGTCCCGAGAGTCCGGATTGCAGAGCGATGCCAAACCATTCGACAAACCCCTTGGTATCTGCCATGGCGGGAATCTTCGCCCAGTCCAAAAGGATGAAAATGAAAGGCCAAGCGGCAGCGATCCAGCCGATCGTGCCCCACAGACGCACCGGACCGAAGTCTTTCTGTGGGTCTTTAAGATTCGCGAACGCCATCGTATTGGTGACGGAAATCGTGGGGACATAGAACAGGCAGTGGATTGCCATCAGGGAGAAGAAGAGCCAGAAATTCGCCGGCCCCGTTTGCTCCGCTTGAAAATGCGCCCAGGCGAAGTAGCCGAACGCCAACATGGCCAAACCGCCAATCAAATGGCTAATCGCCAGAAACTTCTCCGCAGCGAAGTTCCGATCCACAAACTGATTCGCAAAGAACATCGCGAT
>JBGSHH010000451.1:0-4247 GCA_041752355.1 Pirellulaceae bacterium
TCCGGACACCGGGGATTGTACATATTATGCTCCTTCTTTTGGAGCATTCTTGGTCTGTCGCATTCTCCGATTTGTATCCAATGATGTCTTTTGCGATGAATTCGACGATGATCAAATACGATTTACCATTCTGGAGATTCATGAGCAGCTAGATATTTGGATGGAGCAGCTGCGTCCCTATATTCCGGCAATTTGGATCGAGGTTCTCGAAGAGCTTCGACAAACCAATGTACTCGCAACGCATACTCGCTCCTCAAGGTACCAATATCGATGCCTTATGACGCCAGAACATCAAATGGAGATTGAGCATCGCTTATTTGCGTCCCCTAAACTCGGCGAAAAGTTCAATTTTGACCGCTTAGATATCGATTGGTATGGAGATTGATTAACGGCGCATCGATCAAATCCTGTCCGATGAGCAAGCGCACCAAAAGGACATGCACAATCGTGAGGAGCAAATGACGAGCTCGGCCCCGCCATCGCGTATGGTGCAAATATTAGAACGACGGTTAATTCCTTGGCAATTTGGACTTAAACGTGTTCGCCTCAGACGAACCAACTCAGCTTGGCCACGGCTTTCGTACTGGAATGGGCCGACAAAATGCGGCGATTTTCGCTGAGCGCGCAGCAGCGAACGCAGGTTGCGGCTAGATTGCTTCGCAATGGTGAAAAGCTAGGCAGCCTTGCGATGATAAAACTTGATCATGCCGCCGAGTCGCTCGCGGCAGACGATCTCACCATCCGTCTTGCCAATGTCATCAGTGGGTTCAATGAGCGTATTATCGAGCGATTGGCGAAATACGCGTTAATCCAGGCAGTCTGCGTCAAACACATCCGACTCTCTCACCGCTCCAAGGCGCGCAAAAATCGCGACTTTTCGAAAATGTGTTGCTAGAGGGACCCCTCTTTTTTGGCGTCGAGTTTCGACTCGCCGCCAGTTACCAGACAAGGGTCGAGAGCGTGCTCTCGACCCTTTCGCTTTATCCGCCCCGCTGGCCACGGTTTACGCCAATTCTTGGCGTTGGCAGAATGTGTCAACGTTTGTGCCTTATGAAAACGTGCTTTCTATGCCAGTTTATGTTTCGTATGCTGGGCCAACAATTTTCCTGCTTTGGTAGCATGAGCCGTTTTCCGGCGAAACTCAGCAAGGACTCCTGGGTGGGATAAGCTTCGTCAAAGTGACTGTCGGCGACGAGAACTCTGTAGTCGTCGTCCAAGGTCCAAAGCCCGCAGTCAAAAAGCCAGTGTGCGTTCTTGCAAAGTGCGATTCTGTTTTGTGGATCGTCATTTTGAGACTTTGCAAACTGGTGAATGTGCGCCGCGTCCACAATTGAGTGGCCCGTGATTGTCGTAATTCGATATCCTGTGAAAGCACAAGTGTGGCAGTACGCCGCCACGACATCGACACGAAATCGGGCCGTACGCCCTTCGGCAATCGCCGCGTCATTAGCCTGACGCGTGAGGATGTCGAGGCAACAGGGGCCATCCATAAATTAAATCATCAAAGCGGCATGCCTAGGCGATTGGGGTTGCTGGTGAAGGGGATGGAAGTAGGGGAATTGCGCGCACAATGACACAAAGGAAGGCAATTCAATTTCTTCTTTGTGCCCTGGTGTCTTGGTGGTAAACCTGCTGCCCGCGCTAATCGGCGCGTGGTGTCAAACGATCGCCGCGGCGATGGGGTGGCGTGACCCCATGGAACGCCGGGGGCGTTCGGCCGGGGGATGGGGCGACGTCGAAATCAACGGAGCGCCCGGGTCGTTCGGCCGGGGACGTCAAACGATCTCCGCGGCGCTGGTACGGCGCGATGCAACTTCCGTCCTCGCTGGCGCTTCGGGCTGGTTGGGGAGAGACAAAATTGAAAGACACTACTTGACAAGTCATAATAATGTGCGTAAAATAGACGCATCACATACGTTCCTACTCTAACGGAGATTGAGCGATGAAAGTTCGGATTCCGCGGTCACCATCCCGCCTGCACCGGGCGGGGAATGCAGGTGTGGCATTGGTTTCGCGAGAACCCAAGCGCGGACGTGCCGACGAGTGGGCTGTCCGCGGAGTTGACGACGCTGGCGGTAAAAGCACCCCCTTCTGGGTCGAAAAGGGTAAACATTAGCACAAGTTGCCGGCGCCGTCTGGAACGCTCCTGGATCGCATTTTTGGAACGCGGTGTCGCGGATGTAACGCACGATGGGGCGGAGAGTTACCGCGTCGCTTGGAAAAATGTGCACGGATTTCGAACGGGTCGCAAAACGAGGTTGTAGGAAGTTGGGGGAGGTTGAAAGGGCGCACAAGGACCTGCATAAGTCGGCCTGATCGCGCGGACCAAGCCACGGGACGCCGACAGTCGTGGCCGTTTGACAGTCTCCCCGCTCCGGCTTTAGGATAGTAGCAGGGCGGGGGATGGAACAATCTTGGCAAGGAACACGACCGTGAACATGTATCGTCGCTGGTTGTCACGCATGGTGGTGGTGGCGGGGATGAGCATCGGTGGGCCCTTACTTGCGGCCACACCCACACTTTCGACGGCGGATGCTCTGGTGCGAGCGATGACGAGCGATCGCCATGCGGAGCGCGACGCGGCGTTTGTCGCCCTGGTCGAACTCGGCCCCGAAGCCATCGACGCCCTCGTCTCTTCATCCACTTCCGCCGATCCCGAACTCGCCTGGCGCTCCAATGAAGCACTGCAGGTCATCTGCCGCACTGTCGATACGGATGTGGCCGCCAAGATTCACGCGCAGCTGATCGCGCTCAGCCAACAGAAGCAGCCCCAACTCGCGGCTGCCGCGAAGCAATCGCTAAAACATTGGGTTGGCTTTCGGAATGAGTTCGCCCGCGATCAATTGGAACGACTCGGCGCACGCATTGGCGATGGGCAGCAAGGTGAATATGCGTCGATGGATTTTGATGGCGGTGTGATGTTTGGTGGCGGAGGCTTTGTGGTCGAAGATGGCGGCGACGTCATTATCGACGAGAAGGGCATTGATGTCGTCGAAGTGGCGGAGGACCTCGAAGCTGTCGCGGAGGCTATCGAAGCGGTGCCGGAAAAGATTGGCGGCATTCCCTTGTTTGGCGGCATTTTCAAAGCGCTCGGGAGAGTCGCTGGTGACGCGAAAGCGGCCGAAGACGCCCGAGGCGAAGCGATTGCCGAAGTCATCGAAAAGAAGATGGAAGCGGCACTGGGACGCTTGGACGAACTCGCTGAAGGCGAAGCGATCGAAGAGGAGGCCGAAGCCATTGAGGTGGCGGATGAGGTCATCGCGATGGATGCCGTCGACGTGGATTTTGCGGCAGATCCTTTTGATGGCGATGTGATGTGGCTGGGGCCCGATGGCTCCGGCCAACAGATGGTTCCAGCTGGCACGATGCTGCTGGATAGCAACTGGCGCGGTGGCGATGTGGGCTTGCGCTATGCCAGCGATCTGCAACACGTCTACCGCGTGGTACTGCGCGACGCACCGATCACCGACAGCGCTTTGGCAAATCTCAAGACGATCAAGTCGCTCAATCAACTAGAAGTAACCGGCACGCAGATCACAGGCGAGGCATTGCGGAAGCTGCATCGCGATCGCCCTCAACTGAACATTTTGGCGCTAGGGCCGGCGGTGATCGGCATCACGGGTCAGAATCATCCTCAAGGCTTGATCGTGCAGCAAGTGATGTCGGAGACCGGCGCGCGACGGGCAGGCATCGATACCGACGATATCATTACGCATGTTAACGGTGCCAAGATCCAAGGTTTTGATGAACTCACGCTCTCGCTCTTCGACACCAAACCCGGCGAGAAGGTCAAGATCGACTACATCCGCGGCGGGAAGAAGCAGCAGGCGGTTGTCGTGCTGACCGCTCGCGACACAGCGACGGCCTCGCTCCGCGGCCAACAGCCCGCGCTGCCGCAGATCCACATGCATCGCCTGGAAGCATTTGACGCCATTGAGTTCGAGCGCTAGTCGGACGCATCATAGTCGTGTTTGTGGCTCGTTCCCCGCCCTCGCAACGTCGCCTTGGCGTTGCTAAACTACGTGGTTTACTCGCCTGCGGCGTGTGCCGACGGGTGGATTTACGCAGTTCCTCTCGGCAAAGGTCGCAGCTTCCATGAAGGCGGTCGCAGTCACACCCGGCAAACCTCACAGCGTTCACCTTACCGAACTCCCCAAGCCCGCTGTCACCGACATTGCCGATGGCAAAGGCATTCTCGTCAAGGTCTTGAAAGTTGGCGTGGATGCCACGGATCGCGAGATCAACGA
>JBGSHH010000452.1:0-3893 GCA_041752355.1 Pirellulaceae bacterium
TTGCTGAGCACGTGTTTATACAGCGGCTGATCGTCGCGAAAGAAGCCTTCGATTAAATGAAAGCCAGCCGACAGGCCGCGCGTGTCATCAACATAGAAAAAGCGATTAGGAAAGAGCGCGCAGAGCGAAGCGCAAGAAGCTGATATCTCCTCCGCGACGGGATGTGCGGGGGCCACCAGCGGAAACGGAAAGTCGGCTAAGTGGTCTCCGGTCGCCAAACGATCGAGCATCATCAGCTGCGCCATTCCCGCCGGCGAATGCTCCCGATCGAGTTTGGCTTCGACATAACAGTGAATCGATTTTGCATCGCCAAACGCAGCGGTTGGAATGACCAACTCGATGGACTGGCCGTTGGCGAGCGCCAATTGATGTGGCTCAAGCTTGTGTCCCCGAGGATGCTCGCCGAACTTCAGTCGCTCACCTTGCTGGGGAGCATGTTGCTTCAAGATGTCGAGTAGGGGGACGTCCTTGGGATCCTCATGGAGCTTGTACCGATCGGGAGCAGACTGACTAAATGTGAGATGGCTTAGCACGACAACTGCGTCGTTTGCCTCACGTTTTTCCGTGGTGGCAACCTTCAACACGAGGCGAATCTCATCCTTTTTGTTGAGGTCGCGCCACTCGACATGAAAACGTCGCGCGTCCGATAGCAACTGACGATTGAACGTGTCGCGTTCGTGGGCCGTCTTGGTGCGGCGTTCGATATGTTGAATCGGACCATTGCCGGCATTGGAGACAATCGCGGTCGTCTCCACCGGACAAAGCAACTTGCCAAGTTGACGAACCTCATTCGCCAAAGCTTTGATTTGTGAAAGAGTTTGTGGCGACATCTCTGGCTGCTTCGCCACTTCCGCAGATGGCAAGGCTTGCCAACGCCGGCGCAACCAACTCACATATAATTTGGCGTCCGCCGGATCGCCTTCCAGCAAATTCCGAAGCGATTTCAAATAGCTGCCGCTAAGCTTATTTTCCGCCGCCCATTGTTCGATGGTGACGGACTGGCGATCCGCTCCGCGATGTCGATAGTTCCACGCCGCTGTTAAATAGGTTTCATAATCGACATCGTGCGCGGCGTAGAAGTCCAGGATCGCCTGTTCGTGAAACTTCTTTTGATCGGCGTAGGTGTGGACGGGATAGGGCGCGAAGCTCCAACCGCTGGGCGTGAAATCGACATGATCGGCGACCAGTTGCGCCGCGCCATAATACTTGCGAAACAAACTCGGCGACATCGACAGTGCTTCGCCGGTGTTGGTGAAACCTTCACCTGCCGCAGGATCGATCGGGAACGCGTCGGCGGGGCGGATGTCTACGCCTGTCAAATCGCGAATCGTGTAGTTGTATTCTGCATTGCTCAAACGGCGCGGCAGCACATCACCGGGATCGCCAGCCACCTTGCGCGCCTCAGTCGCCATCACTTCTCGAATCGCCAACAGCACCTCCGCGCGTTCTTTCTCGGATGGTTGCCTGGCTTTCGCCGGGGGCATCTCTTCACTTTGAATAAACGTGATGACATGTTCCCATTGGCGAAAATCGTCGGCGAGCGATGCCGATGAGGAGTACTTGGTGAGATTGAGTTCGCCTTCGGTTTCCTTCGCGTTATGACATTCCGAGCAATACTTCGTCAGGAAGGGCTGAATCTGCTCGCCGAAGGGTTCCGCTCCCAGCGCGTGCGCGGAGCACAACAGTGCCATAGGTGTCACGAGCAACCACGTCGTCCACATCATTCGCGCTATATTCGCCACCGAACCTCCGGCAGAAAAGGCCACGCACATCGTCATTCAAGAGATGCCTTTGATTGTACGCATCAGCGACGATTGATGCAAAGCGGGTTTTCGCTTGTTAGGAGATTCTCGACATCTATTCGTCGAGCGCGCGATAGAGCGGTAGATGACGGTAGTAGACCTCCAGCATGAGCAGGCGGAGGGAGGTGGCGTAGATGGTGCCGCCTGAGTTTTCCCATTGGTCGCTCGGCTTCCACGTGCCGGCGAGGTGGCTGTCTTTGACTTGCGACTGCAGCAATAGCGGATTGATTGCATCATTCCATTGCCGCCAGGCGTCGCCCTGCATATGGAACATGAACTGTGTGCCATAGTACCAGTAGTAGCTCGACTCTTGACCTTGTCGCGGCAGATGCGTGAGCAAGTAGCGATGGCCGGCTTGGAGATCTTGGTCGTCGCGCTGGGCGCCGAGGTACTCACGGCAAAGCAATGCCTCGGCCGTCATGGTGGGAGAATAGGCTCCGCCTTGATACGCAAAGCGACCTAACTGTTGGTTCTTGCCTGCGACGCTGGTCAGCCATTTGCGGGCGAGTTCAAGCGATTCCTCCGGCACATGCAGATTGGCCATTTGTCCACTCTTCAGGGCCATGACTTGCCAACCGACAACGGACGTGTCGCCAGCCTGGTTAGGCTGATAGCGCCACCCGCCTGACTCGCGATGTTGCGATTGAACGATAAAGTTAATCGCGCGCTGGGCTGGATCGCGCAAGGCATCGTCGCCGCTCATCGCGTAAGCTTCGCAGAGCGCGATCGTGGCTATGCCGTGGCTATACATATAGGCGTTGTCGCCTTTGTTGCCTGTGAACAAATCGCCATCTTTCTTAGGATCGCCATCGCGGCGCTGATGCGCGACGAGCCATTGCAACCCCTTAGCAACTGCCGCCTGGTGCTTGCCTGTGCGATGCGTATGACCATCTCCCAAGAATGGCAACAGCGCCAGACCAGTGGCGGCGGTATCGGAACTGACGCCGCCATGACCAGAGCAGCGGTTGCCTGCATGCTTGGAACAGCATTCGCCAAACTTGTTTAGGCTCCAATGGCCATCGTCATGTTGATGCAGTTCGATCCATGTTAGGCCGCGCTCGATGGCAACGAGCGTTTCCTCTTGAGCGCCAAATTTTTGCAGCAAGTTGCGCTTCGTCGTTTCATCGGCCTTGCGCAGTTGCAACAGGGTTTGCAAACGGATATTCCCTTCAGCGAATGCCAAATGATCGCCCCGTTTGGTGCGAGGTAACACAAGGCTCGCATTGGCCGCCAACTGCGTTTCCTCCGTAGCATCGTGCCGACTTAGTTTGTCTAACTCGAGACGCGCAGGATTGACGGAGGACCGGGCGAGGGGATTTGCGGGAGCGGCGCGATCCGCGGTTAGCCCTGTAATGCGCGAGAGTTCGACGTCGATGCCACCTAGCATCGATTGATCGGGTGAATTCTCAGCGGCTGGTGAAACGGCCAAAGGGACGGCGCTGGGCGCGCGAGGATTGTCCGACAGATTGGGTCGAGCGCGCGCCAATTCCGTGGAGCTCATCGGTGCCAGCGGTAACGCCGCGTCATTGTTAGAGCGACCTAAAGGCGGAGATTCCACGCTCGGGACTTCGACCGTGAAGTTCCCTGCGAGTGCGTTGATTGGCTGCGGAACGTCTGTGGCAGGCATGTTCGTGCGCGCGAGAGAAATGTCACGCTTGGGAAGCGTTTCGGCAGCGTCGGGCGCAGTCGCATTCGGGAGCGCCAAATCGGCGAGTGCGACGTCGTCCGGACTTTCAGGTCGGTCCGTGTTATCGATCATCGTCCGCTTTTTCAGCGGGTTGGCGATCTCGTTGGTATCGGGAAGTAAGGCGCTGTTTGGAATGCGCGTCAGCGCCTCCGACTGCGGCGCGACCTTGGCGTCTGCGGCGGCAGTCGTGAGCGTTGTGCTCGGCAATATGGCCGCAGTAGTTGTCTTACGGGCGAGCGCGATCTGCGGACTCGTCGGTAGCGAATCGCCCGTCGCCTCGGGACTCGCGATCGTGGTGGCCGGCGCGGTAAGTGCCGCTGTCAAAGGCGAATCGAGGGGCTGCGGAGTAAGTCGCGTGAGCGATGCGACTGGTGTGCTGGCGGTCGGTAGATCCGACTGCACAA
>JBGSHH010000453.1:0-8165 GCA_041752355.1 Pirellulaceae bacterium
TGGCGATCAAGCGGGACGAGCCGACGACCGACTGGTTGTACTTCTGGTGCAGCCTGCTCGCAATGATTTTCATTGTGGCGGGATTTGCCAGCGGCGTGGCAGGTTTCGTCGGGGGGCGTCGCCAACGCTCGGTCGATACGCAACTCATCGCAGGCATGGGGATGCTCTTCAGCGGCGGACTCATCGCGCTGGTCGTGCGCGGAATGCTAATGGTCTGGTCGAACTAGCGGTCAGATTTTGGTTGACAGGTGCGGCATCCGCCCGTTAACACATACTGCGTGTTCAGGCGACGGCAACTAGCTCCTCTCCGCGAGGTTCCCGCCATGCAAAAGCCGCTGGAAGCGTACGGCAGCGATCGCGTCTATTACCTCATGCCACAGGTGGGTTGTTTTCTCACACTGGCCGTGCTGGCGACGTTCTGTCTTCTCTCGCAGTTGTTTGTCGATATGATGCAGACCGCGCTCTCGCGCTTGCATCTGTCGCCGGAGATGGCCGTGCTGGCGATGGTGGGCATTTTGCTCGGTGGGCTTATCAATCTGCCCCTGCTGCGGATCGACCGCGAGGAAGAACAGCCAATGTCGCGCGGCGCGCTCTATGGCACGATGGGTTGGGTGCCGATCGTCGAGCGAC
This sequence comes from Pirellulaceae bacterium, assembly GCA_041752355.1. Taxonomy (GTDB): domain Bacteria; phylum Planctomycetota; class Planctomycetia; order Pirellulales; family Pirellulaceae; genus JAEZGD01. The sequence goes on from JBGSHH010000453.1 coordinate 631, forward strand.
ACGCCACGCAAACCATCTTGGCAGTGAACTTCGGTGGTTGCATCGTGCCTGTGCTGTTGGCGATTTACCAACTGTCGATCATTTTTCAAGCAGGTTCGCGCGTGCAGCTCGCGCTATTAGTGGCGATGGGAGTGAACATTTACGTTTGCTATCGCGTCGCACGACCGATTCGCGGCGTGGGGATCGCGATGCCTGGGTTTATTTCACCCTTGATTTCGGTCAGTCTGGCGTGGCTGCTCTTGGCAACGCCGGAGTTTCAGTATTTACGCGCCCCGGTCGCTTTTGTAGCAGGCGTGGCGGGACCGCTCTTAGGTGCGGACTTACTGCACTTTCGCGATTTTTCGCGCATCTCCGCTCGCGTCGTCTCGATCGGCGGTGCAGGAACCTTCGATGGCATCGTGTTATCGGGGTTGTTGGCGGCGCTGCTGGCGTGACTGAGACTTAGTCTCACGATTTCGCGCATTCAAAACCGACACATTATGCGGATGTCGCGTTTGCTCTCGTGTAGGTTGCTGAATATACTGAACCGCGTTGTCGATTGCTTCTATGCCAGCGGGCTTTCATGTTCAACCGCGCTTCACTCATTTACGCTCTCACTTTGCTGTTGGTGGTTGCCCACCTGCATTGCTTGTGTCATGCGGACGTGCAGTCGTTGCGTCAAGGTACCTTCTCCGCCGATCGCTCGGTGCCGACCTATCCGGACCGTCATTGCGACAATGAATATGGTTGCATCTGCAAAGGGGCGACGCTGGTTGTTGCCACGGATTGTCCGCAGTCGACGTTGAGCGATGAATGCTTACCGCTGCCGTTCCATGAGCTCGCCCCATTTAGCCTGGCGATGATCGAGATCGGTCATCGTCCCCATGACACGAAGGCGGCGCCTTTGCTTTCCGGGCGGATACTGCGCGCACATCTTTCCTCGCTGGTGATTTGAGCCCAGCCACGACGCGTTTTTCTGACGCCTGTCGTACTCTCAGCGCAATTTAGCCGTGCTGTGTTCCGTGTTGGTATTCGCTATGGATTGCGGAGCCATGTTCCTATCTAGCTCATGAGTGACTTGCCGGAGTCTTCGTATGACCGTCGCGACATCATCCCCCTCCAATCAGCAGCGTTCGGCCGTGCGTGGCCAGCGCGTGAAGCTCGTTCAATATCTCATAACCGGTGCGAGAGCCATTGCCATTGCTGGCGTATTCTACTGGACTTCGCCCCTGTGGCTGCCGCTGCTAGGCGTGGGCGAGGAAGCCAGCGTCGAGTTGATCAGTGAGAAGCCCAACGAGGAGCCACCGACCGAGATCACCTTGCCAGCTGAGAAACTCGCCGCCGCCGGTATCCAAGTGGGCGCAGCACGACAGCAAGCGATTACCGATACCCGCACCGTACCTGGCAAGTTGGAATACAACAGCAGTCAACGACTTGAACTCAAAGCGCCAGCAGCGGGTGTGGTGAGACAAGTGCTGGCGGAACCAGGACAGCAATTGGCCGCAGGCGATAAGCTGTTGATTCTGACGAGTCCTGAAATCGGCATCGCGCGCGATGAAGTGCTCGCGCATACTTCGGATCTGGAACTGGCCCAGCAGGAACTCACTTTTCACAGCGAGATCGCCACGAATGTCGCGGAGCTACTGACCTACCTGGCGACGCAGCCTAAGATCGCGGAGGTAGAAGCACAATTCGCAGATCGACTATTGGGAGACTATCGCGATCGCATCGTGTCCGCGTACTCCAAGCTCCAGCTCACGCAGACAATCGCCAGCAGCACCGCCGGTCTCACCGACCAAGGAGTTATCAGTGGACGCTTGGCCGAGGAGCGGGCTAGCGCTCGTGAAGTGGCCGCCGCCGGGTTTCAAGCCGCTTGCGAACAAGCCCGCTTTCAATCGCGCCAGATTCGTGACAAAGCGACCGCCAACGTCGCCCACTGCGAACGACTGTTGAAGATCAGCCAACAAAGCTTGCAAGCGATGCTGGGGCCTTTCGCCGTGCAGATGAACACGACGGATGCGGATTTGAGCGAGTTCACATTGTGCGCTCCCTTCGCGGCCACCGTCCAAGAGCGGTTGGTGGCGAGCAACGAGCGGGTTTCGCTCGCCGAACCTCTCTATGTGTTGGCGGACACCGCGCAACTCTACCTCGCGGCGGAAATTCACGAGCGCGATTGGCAGTTGCTGAATATCTCGCCTGGGCAAACGCTGGAAGCGCACACACCGGCCTTTCCCCACGAAACATTTACCGCCGTCGTCAAACGCATCGGTCCGAGCGTTTCGCTAGAGACGCGATCGGTGTCGTTGGTCGCGGAGATCAAGAATCCCACCGGCCTCTTCAAGCCAGGCATGTTCATGTGGGTTACGGTGCCGCAAACCGAGCACCGGCCAGCGACGGTAATACCCTTGGAGGCGGTCGTACGGCACGAGGAGCAGGCGTTTGTGTTCATTCCGCACGCGGAAAACAACTTCCATCGCGTCGATGTCAAGTTAGGCCAGGAAGGTCCAGGCTGGGTGGAGGTTGTGGAAGGACTTAAGCCGGGCGATCAAGTCGTGACCGTTGGCGCTTTCTTCCTCAAGTCGGAGTTGTTGTTGGAACGCGAAGCCGAATAGACACACTTGCTACACACCTCGCCTGCTTCTTAGCCCGCCTCCTTTGCGAATCCCACCATGCTGACTCACCTGATCGATTTCTCGCTGAACAATCGCTTCCTCATTATTGTCTTGATCGGTTTGATGGCGATTGGCGGTGTCATCTCGGCACTCAATCTGCCGATCGATGCCGTTCCCGACATGACGAACGTGCAAGTCACGATCGTCACCGAAGCGAAGACGCTCTCGCCGCTGGAGATCGAGCGTTACATCACCTACCCCGTCGAGCAAACGATGGGCGGGCTGCCGAATGTCGAAGAAGTGAGGAGTATTTCCAAGTTCGGCGTGTCCGTCGTAACAATTGTCTTTCGCGAAGGTGTGGATATCTATCACGCGCGGCAGTTGGTGAACGAACGACTGGCGGAAGCCCGCGCCGCCGTGCCGGCTGGCTATGGAGTGCCACAACTCGGTCCCCTCACTACAGCGCTCGGCGAGATCATGCAATTTGAAGTGAGCAGCACCCGGCACACGCCGATGGAGCTGCGCAGCCTGTTGGAATGGACCATCGCGCCGCAGCTACGCGAAGTGACCGGCGTTACCGAAATCAACGTGCATGGTGGCTATTACAAGACCTTTGAAGTGCAACTCGATCCGAACAAACTCATCTCGCATAACTTGGCGCTGAGCAGCGTGATTAAGGCGCTGGAGCAGAACAATTTGACGGCGGGAGGTGGCTACTCGGTGTATCACGATGAGCAACGCTTCATTCGTGGTCAGGCATTGCTCCAGAACATTCCGGATATCGAGAACGTCGTCGTCGATAGCCATCCCGGCGGCTTGCCTGTGTTGGTGAAAGACTTGGGCAAGGTCGTGATCGCGCCCATGACGCGACAAGGCGCTGTCACGCGCGATGGCCGCGGCGAGATCGTCACAGGCATGGTGATGATGGCGATTGGCCAGAACTCACGGACCGTCGTACACGATGCCAAAACGCGTCTGGGCGAGATCGAGCCAACTCTGCCTGAGGGCGTCAAGCTGGAAGTGATCTACGATCGCGCGGAGCTGATCGAGCGCACCTTGCACACCGTCGAGAAGAACTTGCTGGAAGGGGGCGTGCTGGTCATTATCGTGCTGCTGGTACTCCTAGGCAGCATTCGCGCCGGCATCGTGGTGGCGCTGGCGATTCCGTTGTCGATGCTCTTTGCGACCAATCTGATGGCGGCCACCGGCATTACGGCCAGCTTGATGAGCCTGGGCGCGATCGATTTTGGTCTGATCGTGGATAGCTCCGTGATCATGATCGAGAACTGCATGCGCCGCCTGTCGCTCAATCATTCCGGTCAGTCGCACATGCAAGTCATTCGCGACGCCTGCCTGGAAGTACGCAAGCCCACCATGTTTGGCGAACTGATCATCGCCGTGGTCTATGTGCCGATCCTTGCGCTCCAAGGCACGGAAGGCAAGCTCTTCAAGCCGATGGCGTACACGGTGCTATTCGCGCTAGCCGGCTCGCTCGTGCTCTCGATGACACTGATGCCGGTGCTCGCCTATCTGACTTTGCCGAAGAAAATGCAAGAGAAAGATGTGTGGCTGATTCGGTTGGTGAAGTGGATTTATCGCCCGTTTCTGGGCTGGGTGGTTAAGCGACCCATGCTCACAACGGCCATCGCGAATGGACTGTTTCTGGCGACGATTCCCATCGCGCTGAATCTCGGCGCGGAGTTCATGCCGCGGTTGGATGAAGGCGACATTTTGGTGGAAGCCAATCGCCTGCCGAGCGCGACGCTGGAAGGTGCCATGCCGATGTCCACGCAGATCGAGAATATTCTGAAGTCGTTTCCCGAAGTGAAAACGGTGTTTTGCAAAACGGGCCGTCCAGAAATCGCCAACGACGTGATGGGTGTGCAGCAAACGGATGTGTGGGTCATGCTCAACGATGTTCACGATTGGCCGGAACATAAAACGCGCGATGAGTTAATCGAGGAGATGTCGGCAGCGCTCAACACAAGTGTGCCAGGTACGAGTTTTGGTTTCACGCAGCCGATCGAAATGCGCGTCGATGAACTGGTCGCGGGCGTCAAGGCGGATGTGGCGGTGCTGCTGTATGGCGACGATCTGGAATTGCTCGCCACCAAGAGTAAAGAAATCGAACGGACGCTCAAGGCGATTCCCGGCGCGGTGGATGTGAAGGCGGACATCCAGTCGAACATCCCCACCCTGACCGTGCAAACGCGCAGCGAGCAACTCGCGCGCTACGGGATCACGGCAGAAGAAGTGATGACGAGTGTTTCCGCGCTGGGCGGAATTGATGTGGGAGAGATCTTCGAAGGCCGCGCGCGATACCCGATTATCGTGCGCTATCCCCAAGAGTGGCGCGGTCAGGAAGATCGCATGAAGCAGTTGCCGGTCGGCATTATCGGAGGGCGATCGCTGCCGATGGGCGAAGTGGCTGATCTCAATCGCGCGGAAACGCCCCCTGGCATCGAACACGAATCGAGTCGCCGCCGCACGTTTATCGCTTGCAACGTGCGCGGACGCGACGTGGCTAGTTTTGTGAACGAAGCGAAGCAAACGATTGACGCCAAGGTCAAGTTGCCTCCCGGTTACACCGTGCGGTGGGGAGGCGACTTCGAGAATCTGCAATCGGCCAGCTTTCGTTTGGCGATCATTACGCCGATCGTGCTGCTGGTGATCTGGCTATTGCTGTTTACCACGTTCAAGTCGACGCGTTTGGCCATGCTGATCTTTATCGCCGTGCCGATCGCGGCCTCGGGAGGAATCGTCGCGCTGTATGTGCGCGACATGCCGTTTAGCATCTCAGCAGGCGTAGGTTTCATCGCGCTGTTTGGCGTCGCAGTGCTCAATGGCTTGGTTTGGGTCAGCGGCGCGGAACAACTTCGTGAAGCAGGCTGGGGGCTCAAAGCGGCGGCGCACGAAACGGCGCTCATTCGCATTCGTCCCGTTCTGATGACGGCCATGGTCGCGAGTCTGGGCTTTTTGCCGATGGCGCTGAGCACGACAGCCGGCGCAGAAATCCAACGCCCTTTGGCCAGTGTCGTGATTGGCGGATTGATCACTTCCACCTTGCTCACGGCGCTCGTTGTGCCAGCGATCTATCCTTGGTTCGCTTCCAAGCACGATGGCGAACCAGTCGCGCCCGACTTTGTCCCACCCAACGCGCATCATTAGCAGAGTGGGGCACCCGCAGCGTTAGCGCGCTAGCGCGGCTCCTACTTCGCCTTGATGTCGTAACAAAACAGCACATCTTGATCGCGCAAGTACAGCTTGCCATTGGCGATGACTGGGTGTGACCAGGCAGGCGACTTGCTGCGCTGGGGCTGTTCGAAGCGGCCGCGCTCGAGATACTCGGTGCGATTGGGTTCGATTAATAGCATCGTGCCATCCTCGACACGATAATAGAGTCGTCCATCGGCCAGTGCGATGGCGCCCTTGGGTGCGCGGCGCTTGCTGCGTTCATCCCATAGCACCTCTCCCGTCGCAAAATCCAGACAGATCAGCGCACCACCGCCGTTGCCGCCGTTGGCTCCGTAGAGGCTGCCATCGACCACAACCATGCCGCCGTGATGATTCTGCATGCGTTTGGAAAAGTAAACTTCTTTGGCGACGATCTTATCTGATTCTTCTTTTGTGAGCTTCACTAGCCCGCCGCCAGCGCCATAGGCCGAAGCCGCAAAGACCATGCCATCGTGGAAGATCGGCGTGGAACAATTGATGCCGTTACTATTGGCTGGCGCATCGTAGCGCCAAAGAAACTTGCCATCGTTGGCCGCGACACCCAGGAGCGTCTTGGCGGTGAGCTGCACGTATTGCCTTTGGCCATCCACATCGATGGCGATGGGTGAAGCGTAGGCCGCGCCACCACCTCCGCCAAAACCAAAGCCAAAGCGACCGCGTCCGCCACCGGCATTGCGACCCGCGTCATCTTCCTTCGGAAGTTTGCTTTGCCAGAGGGACTCGCCGGTCGACTTATGGAGCGCTACGAGCAACGAATCGGGACCGCCTGGGGTGCAGACGACTTTGTCGCCATCGACCAGTGGCGATTCGCGAAAGCTCCACATCGGCACCTGCCCGCCGAAATCCTTGGTGAAGCTACGTTGCCAAACAAGCTTGCCGTCGGATACTTGCAGGCAAGCCAATTCACCACCCATGCCAATCACATATAGTCGTTCGCCATCGACGGTGGGCGTGCAACCAGAGCCTTCCTTGGATTGCGGCATGCGTTGTTGAACCGCCGCGCCCAGTGGCTGCACCCAAATTTCCTGGCCGTCCTTTTCCGACAAGGCCCAGACGACTTCCTTGCCATCGCGGATGCTCATGCCATAGATTCGACCCGCGGCAATCGAGGGCGCGCTATCCCCGCCGCCGATGCCTTTGATCTGCCACGCGAGCGGCGGCCCTTTTTCTGGCCAGGTCTGCAACAACCCTTTCTCTTGGGAAACGGCGTTGCGATTGATGCCTTGCCACTGCGGCCAATCGTCGGCATGCGCAGCGTTCCCGCTATAAGCCAAGAGCAAGGTCGTTAGCGCCGGGAGAAGCGCCGGCAGGAGAGAACGCCAGCGCGTCGCGGGAGCAAGGGATAGAGACTGTGTCATGCTTCGAACTCCAGCGCAAAATTGCGAATGTCTGCGATTGGGAAAGGGTCGCCAACTACAACCAAGATTAAACCCCACTACTCCCTGGAAGTAACGATGGCTTGCGAGCTTTTCGACGCTAAGCTGATTTCAGAGCGCTACCCGCTGGTGACACTAACCCGAAGCGTCAGCGAGGAAACCAACCCGAAGCGTCAGCGAGGAAACCGGGGGAGCCTCGCTGACGCTCTATGAAGTTGCGCTTGGCTGCTAGCAGCGGGTGGGCGCAAAAAAAATGACTCCGGCGCAGGGGCGGTAAATGATTACTAGAGCTGGTGAGGCCCGTTGAACCGCCATCGACGCAGGAGTCATTACT
>JBGSHH010000454.1:0-4312 GCA_041752355.1 Pirellulaceae bacterium
ACGTTTATTGACCCAGCCGCGTCGCTCCAGTTCTTGCACCACCGGCAACAAGGCTTGCTGGTCCCGGTAGAGTTCAAAGATCACCCGGACCTGGGCGGCTTCCTCGGCTTGTACGACGAGTTGCTTGGTCCGTGCGTCAACATCGTAGCCGAGTACCGGCTTGCCACCGAGCCATTTCCCCTTCCGCCGCGCCGCCCCCATCTTATCGCGGGTTCGTTCGGAAATGATCTCCCGCTCGAACTGCGCGAATGACAATAGAACGTTGAGCATCAACCGCCCCATGGAGGTGGTGGTGTTGAACTGCTGCGTTACCGAGACGAAGGCGACACGGTGCTTGTCAAAGATTTCCAGCAACTTGGCCAAGTCCAAGAGCGAGCGGCTGAGCCGATCGACTTTGTAAACCACCACCACATCGACCTTGCCCGCTTCGATGTCAGCCAGTAAGCGTCGCAGCGCCGGACGATCGATGTTCGCGCCGGTAAATCCGCCGTCGTCGTAGCGAGTGACAATCCCTTGCCAACCTTCGGACGCCTGGCTCTTGATGTACGCTTCCGCCGATTCGCGCTGGGCATCGAGCGTGTTGAACTCCTGATCGAGTCCCTCCTCGGTGCTCTTGCGGGTGTAGATGGCGCACTGCAATGTCCGCTGTTGCTTGGCGCTCATGTGGCACCTCCGGGCTGGGTGAGCTTGAAGAAGTGGTAGCCGTTGTAATGGCTGCCGGTGATCCGCTTGGCCACCGCCGAGAGGCTTTTGAAGACCTCCCCTTCAAACTCAAAGCCTTGGCCCAAGACCACGACCTGTAACGTGCGTCCCTTGTACTGGCGCGTGATCACCGTGCCGGGGATCGGTAACCGGCTATCACAGGGAAAGGGCCAATCGGGTGTGGGAGATTGCTTGGGTAGCGCCGTCACCACCGGCTTCGTTTTGGGCGCGGTGGTGCGCAGGTCGGCGACGTTGGCCAGTTCTTTCGCGCGGGCCAGCGCTCGTTCCGAGAGTCCACCTTCGGCATTAGCCTGCAATCGCCAGGCGAGTCGCTTGACGAGCCACGGTTTACTGTTGGCGTGGGTCGCTTCGCCAAACACTGCGGCAAAACGCTCGCGCAAATCGCGGGCGGTGAGGCGCTCCAGCGCCGCCAGTTCTTGGGCCAGGTTCATCATTGTTTACTCCGGTAGGAAAGCTCCACGGCGTTAACTCCCGTGGTGTCTCCAGAGAGCGGTGCGGGTGGCGAAACCTCAAGGCCAGCGGCATCGGAATCTGCCACATGCGTGGCGTGCTGCGGCAGACGCAACAAACCCGCCGCGAGCAAACTGGCAAGTTCACCCACCAAGGGCGTGGTCGTGGCGGCGAGCGTCGATCGGGATGGGGACCAGTTCATGGGCGGAGTTCCTTCCAACTGGGCCACGAGCGATAGAAACGGCGCGAATCGGGTAGCGGACGGCGCGAAATGGGAGCGCCTCGCCAAGCCGCTTCCGTGCCGATCCCCGGTTGCACGTCGCTGTTAACCGCCATTCCCGTTTTCCCTGGGGCGTAAGGACTTAGGTCGTACATTGAAATTTTTTCTCCAGAAAGAAAGAGAGTCTAATGCCCCGGCTGTTCCCGTTGGCGGCAGCGCGCAAGGGCATTCCTAGTACCTATTGGTTTTTCACGGATTCCCGTTCCTCCAGCCACTGCTCAAGCTTGTCGTGCGCGAACTGGACCAGGTTGCGCCCAGCGAAGCCGAGCGCTTCGCCTTCAGCGCGAAACTGCAAGATGGCCAAGTACATTCCGGCTGTTGAGGGACCGGGCTGCTGACGATTCTTGTGGCGTTGGGTCGCCACGTGCCGGGAGCGCTCTTGCGTTGACTCCCGCTTGCGGCGTTCGTCGGCCACGCGCGATGCATATGCCCGGATGTGCAAGGCCGTGTTGTCGCGCTGGTAGTTTTCGATCGGTGTCAGTTCACCCGCGATGATGCGCTGCGTCACCAGCATCACATCGGCGGCAGTGCATTTGGACAACGTGATGAGCCAGGTCTCTAACGTTGCTTGGGGATGGGGCAACGCATTGAGCCACTTCGCCGAATCGGGAAACGCGGTGAAGTAAAACTCGGACCAGCGATCGAATTCATGGCGAGTCATGCGGGGATCCTCCAAGTTTGGGAACAACCGAGCACTGGCCTGGCAGCGTAGGTCGCGAGAGTGCAGCGCGCTGGCCACCGCGATTCTGCGACTTACCAAACCAGTTCACCAGGAACTTCGGCATACCCCGCGCCGTCTTGCGGCGCGCCGGTAACGCCAGCACCCAGGCCAGTGCGTTCTGGCATTCAGCACGAATGTCGAGCGAGGGAAACAGCGTTTGCCACTGGTCGAGTTGCGACGTCGTGAGGCGCCAGGCGTTTGGGTTTCCGTCACAGGGAAACTCCATTACGGCAGGCTCAACGACCTGGGGCTGCGGTGGCGGTCCGGCAGACGACGGCTCGGCGTTCGTCTCTGGACATACGACTGGAATGGGTTGGGTTGGAATGGACTGGGATGGAATGGAATAGGAAGAGACGTGACAAGCCGCGTCTGGTTCGTGATCAGTTCGGCTCGGTTCGAGGTTGTTCGGACTGGACGATACGTAAGTCCTTTGCTGATGGTCCGGCAACGTGTTTTTTTGCTCCTTGACTTCTCGTGCCCGACGCATGCGAACGCGATCTTTGATGAAGCTAGGGCAGTGTTCGAGCCAATCATGAACGACGTAACGTTGCTCTGTGTTCGCATCCAACCAGCCGCTGTTCGCGAGGGCCCGAACAAGTTCGCACGCGTCACCATCCCATTCGAGATAGTCGGCGATTTCTTCGTCGGTGAACTTCCCAATATTCCCTTCATCGCAGCAGTCAACGCAGAGCAACCACAGCATTTCGAGGATCCCCACGGCGCGATACAACGGCACCTGGAGCAGCCGCTTCAGGCGTTTCATTTTCAGGTGATTGTGTGTTCCGGCTTTCATGCCTAGCCTCCTACAATACCTGTGGTCGGTCGGAGTTTTGGCTGCGACCGACCAAAAGAAAACGCCGTAACCTGCTATCGTTACGGCGCTTAAAAGAAATGCGAAAACTGAATCGCGGTCGGAAATTGGACTTATTCGGTCGGTCCGCGTCGTTCATCCTTACTGTAAGCCTTAAGGACCTTTAGGGCCGCCCATGCCGCACTATTGATCACTGAGGTTTTGCCGCAATCAAGGCGATTAGCCCATTCAACTGCCGTCCAACCAATACATTTTGGATTGGTCCCTATCTCGGCAAACATCAATTCGTTGATCGTTAGGGCAGACTTTGTCTTCTTGGGAGGCGGGATTGGTGCGGTCGACTGGAGCGTACGAAGCGTCTCCGCCAGGACGGATCCCAGTTTGTCGACGTTGACGACATTCTCCACGTTAACATTCACATCGCCAACGGTGGCAGACGCCTGCGCGATGGCTGTAGCATTACCTGTTTTCTCGTCTGCCTCATGTTCACGGCGCTCCAAATGTACGGTACCAGCTACATCAGCTCGAAAAGCGAATAATCCAGTACGCAGTACAAACCCAAGCACAACATCTCGTTTGGTAACAAGATCTTGAAGGGCAACGTCACCTTCATCGGTTCGGCGGAGTTGAAGATAGCCGCTGTCAGTGACCCACGCGGATTCTAATTCTGGTCGTCGCCAAGTTGCGGGCAGAGATTTAATGGTCACTGTGAGCAAGTCTTGGCGACTATATTGGCCGGAGACGACAAGTTTGAGCAGTAGCGATTCACGGTCCAGTGTCAAAGTGCGATGAATGCGTGCTTCCAGCATGCCTGCACGGACCAGTGCTTCTTGCGCAACTTGCTCGGCATAGGATGCATTCGTCTCAACCTCGCGCCATTGCGTGCAAGATTGCAGCAGTTCGACTATCGATTGCTGAACGGGATCCGTCGTTACTAATTCGTCCATCGGAAATTGGGGCGAGCGCACGTCAGCACCGACGTAACAGCATTGATTGCGCAGCGTTCCACTGTGCCTCGTTCCGACATAACAACGAGGCATGGAAACTCGCGACAAAGCACTGCAATACAACGATCCCTGAACGGGATCGATAAGCCAACGGTGGCGTTGACTAAGCGGCGTTAGATCGGGGTGAGCCGCAGAATTCCCCGGAGCCCGTCAGTCCCGGCACCGGAAGTAACCAATACGATGCAAATGTTCATTTAGCGTGTGCCGCATGATAGCACGCGCAGTTCCCGTTTCAAGACTGTAAACGAAAAAATCAGCGTCCCAATAAGAACTTCAAAACACGCATGGCCATCGATCGGTATTGGGGTGAGATGATATCG
>JBGSHH010000455.1:0-2321 GCA_041752355.1 Pirellulaceae bacterium
TTGAATGCGTTCTTCCGCGCTAGGATACTTCTGCTGCAACGGATACATCAGTTCGCCATCGGTTTCGTTGTCCCACCACATGAAGCCGAGGTAACTATTCATCACCGTCGTGCCGGGATGAATGTGGCAGACGATGCATTGACTTGTGGGAATGCGACTGGTGAATTGATGCGCGATTGGGTGTCCCGGTTCGTGCTTGGGAATGGTTGGATCGATGAACTTCACAAAGTCGTCAGTCTCGCTGGCCGCCATACCGCGATGCCCATACTTGGCAAACGGCCCTGAGTTCACAGGCGAGCGATCGTTGGCATAGACGACGTGACAGCCAGAGCAACCGCTGCTGCGATAGTCGCCAGCATGGTCGTTGGTGCCGAGGAAGTTGAGCGTCGGATCGAGCAATCGAGTCTTTTGCAGGCCAATGAAGACGGGATCGGTGCGATTCTGCGTCCCCAGGCCACGATCACTTAACCGCTCGCGCGGGCGACCGGCTTCTTCGAGTCGTTCGGGGATGCCCACCTCTGCGCGAAAGCGCCCACCCCGTTCAAACACGCGCAGGATATTGCCTGGCTGCGAAACTTCAAAACGTTGCAGCGGATCGAGAAACGGGAGGATGCCTTGTTCGCGGATCTCCACGGCAGTCGGTGGCGGCACGGTCTGCATCCGCTGCGGCGCGCCGTGCATGCTATAGCTCTCGCCGAATTGCGCATGCTTGTTGGGGACTGAACCGTTGTTGTAAAGAGCCGCACCCCACAGCATGCAGCCGTGCGTCATCATGCTCTTTTTCACCGCTAGTACTTCCTGCGCATGGCACTCACCGCAGGAGATATGCGCCACCCGCAAGTCGCCGGGGTTAACAAAGCGAATGAACTCAGGACTTTCGTGATTGAGCAAGGTATACGAACGGACCGGATTGGCCGCGCTTCGCCAGGCGGTTGAAAAGCGGGGCGCGACGTGGGCCGTTTCCTTGGTCGTCGCACAGGGATCGCCACCGTGGCAATCCGTGCAGCCTAGTCTTACGGTGTCCTTGTTGTGCATGTCGCCGACATTGGTATGGCACGTGATGCAGCCTTGGCTCTTGTTATCAGCGGCCGCGGCCGATTGACGCATCAGGGGTGAGCTATCCGGCGCCGGCGCGCCGCCATGGAAAGAAGCATGTGGCTTAGCTGGCGGTAGCAATTCCGGCGGTGCAGCCGTTGTTTCTTGATGGACTATTTTTTGCACGCGGGCGGCGGTAGGTGGTTGCTGAATGAGGGTCGGCGCGCGCGGTCGCTCCCCTTCCCCGCCGCTTGCGACAGCGAACAGTGCGCCCACCACCAAGAGCATAAGCCAGGCCACGCCTGCCGTGCGCGCGCTGGGGAGTTTCATTTGTGTCATGCTGGCCATCCTGGCGAAGCGAGCGCGTTTAGTAGGCTAGTTGCAATTCCATGAATCCGGCGAACAGAGTGTTCACATCACCGACAAGCGGATCGTACAAATCTTTGAATCCATCGCCCGGGACGAGGCACGAGACGCCGCCAACGACGATGATGTTGTTCGACAATAACGGACGATATTCCAAACCAAGGCTCAGATCGGTGCCGATGTAGCTATCGATGTTGTCTTGAAAGACGAATTGTTCCAGCACTTCCGTTTGATCGAACCAAAGGAAGTTCACATTGCCGATCATCTTGAGTTTAGGCGTGAGATCCGCGTCGGCACCGACATTGAGCAAGTACAAGCCGGGATTCACGAAGTTCGATTGCCCCTGAAACTTGCTGGAACGCAGATCAGGGACCAGACTCATGCGTTGCACTAAATTCACGCCAAACAGCTTCACTTGTTGCCGCTGCCAGTAGCTGAACTCACCGCCAGCGAAATTGGGATTGTCGAAGATCGTATCGAAGCCTTGGGCGATGCCGTCGTTGACATTCGGATCGCCACTGGCATAGAAGGCGCTGCCACGAAAACGCACCCAGTCGCGATCGTAAGAAAGTTCCAGCGCTCCCATCCAAGCATCGATGCGCTGCGGCTGCGCCGCGAGCGGATTAAGCTGATCATTTCCAAAAGCGTAGTAGGCGGCGTGGGAAATGTTGACGCGTTCGATATGCCCCTGCCCCGCCCAGCCGAGATAGTGCGCATGGACTTCGTGCGGCGCAAAGACGCCTGCCGGATCGGGCCTAGCCAAAAAGTCGTTCTTGTCAAACTTGAAACTGGCCTGATCGCGGTTGTAGTGGTAGCTGAGTTGCGTCGTGTAGCCAGGGAAAATAAAGTCCTGCCGATAGTAGTTCGCGATGAGCGTGTTCTGATGGCGATCGTCGAACGTGTTGAGCAGGCTATTGGTG
>JBGSHH010000456.1:0-5729 GCA_041752355.1 Pirellulaceae bacterium
ATACTTCGTCCCTGGCTTGAGTCCGGAGAGCCGCACTTTATGCACGCGTTCGCCATAAGACCGCAAGCCACCTGCCGCGCCATAGGCTACCTGTCCCAGTTGCGGTGAGGCGCCGTAGTGAACCTGAACCGCCGAAGCACCATTCACGCCAATCAGCACCGTAACGCCATCGTCACCCACATTGGTCAGCACTGGCGCACTGGTGAACTGCAGCGACTTTTCGACCGGTTCGACATCGGCGACAGCTTCCTGCGCCAGCAGCCCGCCTCCCAGAACCGTACCAAGCGCCGCGGTTTGCAGAAATTCCTTGCGATTCATGCTCATTACCTCGCTGACGCTTTGAATTGGTGTGGTAAGCCTCGCGAACGCTTCGGGCTGACGCTTTGAATTGGTGTGGTAAGCCTCGCTAACGCTGCGGGTTAGTGTAATGGAATCTCAACAGCATCGCACCATTTGCAGAGACCCAATATCGATTAGCGAATTCCGTAACTCATACGGCCAAAACGGGTTAGTCGATGCTGGACAGGGGTCGATAGAGCGGTATCATTCCAGCAGACAAACTAAGCGTATCGGCCTGGTAGCAGCCGCCAGAGGTCGGACGGTACACCCGACCCTATTTACGAAAGCAGAGAAAGCCATGGATTACTCCAAAGTTATCGACAAGTTACAAGATTGCCTGCGTCACGAATGGACTGGCGTCGCCCAATATGCCCAAGCAGGCTTTCTCGTTTCCGGCCTGTGGCGGGAAGTGTATTCGAAGATGTTCTTCGATAACGCCGAAGAATCGTTCGGTCACGCCAAACTCGTCGGCGAGAAAATCACCGCACTGGGCGGCGTGCCAACCATCGAACGTAAGCCAGTCAAGCAATCCAACGATATCACGGAAATGCTGAACAACGGCTTGGAATTCGAGTCCGCTGCCGTGAAGCTTTACAACGAAGCACTGCTGTTGGCCGAAGGTGATCGCGCGCTGGTGGTCTTCCTGGAAGACATTCTCAAGGAAGAGCAGGAAGGCGTGGACGAATTCACCATGATCCTGCGCGGCCACACTGCCGCTGCAGGAAATACCTCGGTCAGCAAAGTTGGCTAAACAGCAAGAGTTTAAGTTGGTTTCATGGCAGACATGAATGTCTGCCACACCAATTACGTCCCTACCAGTTCCATCTAGACTGGTTTCTAGCCCACGTCGCTATGCACGATCCGCGGCACAAAGCCGCCCGGCTTGCGAGGGCTAGCGGGAGCAAACGCAGGCGTGCGAATTTGCGCGAATGCGCCGCCTAGCCCCAGCGATTGCCGCAGTCCGGCAACTTGGGAAGGTTCCACCTGCACGCTGTTTTGCGTGTACCAACCAAGACCTTCGCCCCACGATTGCTGGCGAAGTTCCACCTGCGAGCCACCCGCTGCATCCGCGGCGAGCACTACAACCAAACGTTCGCGGTCACTGGTCCCAGGTAGGGTCGCCAGCACGGTTTCACGAGAGATTTGCATAGGTGAGAGCTAAAAGCGGTTCCGGCGAAGGAATTGAGATTGAATCTCAGTACTGAAAGAATACGAGAGATCGTGGTGGATGTCAATCGAATAACGTCGATAGACACCTTGCCTGCAAAAATTTGTCATCCTGCAGCCGCACCCCTCA
This sequence comes from Pirellulaceae bacterium, assembly GCA_041752355.1. Taxonomy (GTDB): domain Bacteria; phylum Planctomycetota; class Planctomycetia; order Pirellulales; family Pirellulaceae; genus JAEZGD01. The sequence continues at coordinate 1,637 of JBGSHH010000456.1, forward strand.
TAACAGGTAGACTGTCAATCGAAGGCGGAACGTTATGCCACGGTTGACAGTTTTCCCGTGGATTTCTACGATGAGGGGCTTCTAACACCTAAAACCTGCCCCCTGTGGGCAAGCTTACATTTTGTCCTTCTGGCGCGAGAGAATTCGTCATGGCCGTTCCCAAGAGAAAGCATAGCAATAGCCGCAGCGGTCGGCGTCGTGCGCACGATGCCTTGAAGCCGAAGCAACTGTCACAATGCCCCAAGTGCAGCACGCCGGCTCCGTCGCACGTCGTATGCCCGACATGTGGCTACTACATGGGTCGCGTGATTGTGGAACCGAAGGAAGATTAGCCTCCTCACGTTCGCATGAGCAAAATTGCCTTCCTGTTTCCTGGTCAGGGTGCGCAAGCTGTCGGTTTGGGGAAGGAGCTATACAACTCCCTCCCTGCCGCCAAAGCCTTGTACGACCGCGCCGCGCAAGTGCTGGGTTATGATCTGGCTAAGATCTGCTTTGAAGGCCCGGCCGAAGAACTGGATTCCACCGTCTACAGCCAGCCCGCTCTCTTTGTGACGAGCCTCGCCGCGCTGGAACAACTCCGCGCTCAATCGCCGGACGTAGTGCTGGCGTGCGAAGCTGCCGCCGGACTTAGCCTGGGCGAATACACAGCAATGGTCTTTGCGGGTGTGATGGATTTTGAAACGGGCTTGAGCGTTGTTCGCCAGCGAGGCGAAGCGATGCAAGATGCTGCCGATGCCACTCCCAGCGGTATGGTCAGCATCCTGGGACTCGACCTGGAAAAAGTCCAAGCCCTCTGCGACGAAGCGCGCGGTCCCGATGAAATCCTGCAAATCGCCAATCATCTTTGCCCTGGCAATATTGCCATTAGCGGCTCGAACTCCGCCTGCGAACGTGCAGCAGCGTTGGCCGACAAGTACGGCGCGATGAAAGCAGTGCCGCTGGCGGTCGCGGGAGCATTTCATACCCCGATCATGCAGCCCGCCGTGGAACGCCTGGCGAAAGCGCTCGCGGGCGTGCCGCTGCACAAACCGCAACGCCCCGTGATCTCGAACGTTGACGCACAGCCGCATGACGATCCGGAGGCGATTCGCGACTTGCTCATTCAACAGGTGGTTTCGCCTGTGCGTTGGGAAGATTCCTTGCGTTATTTACTGGGCCAGGGATTCGGCACGTTTTACGAAATTGGTCCAGGACGTGTTTTGCGCGGCCTGCTGAAGCGGGTCGATCGCAAGGTGACCTGCGAAGGGGTGCTGGGCTAGGCGCGCGCCTCCCGCCGACCTACCTCTCGTTTTGGCCTCTCGTTTTGGAAGTCATCCGTATCATGCCTGAACCGTCGAACTTACTCCGCGCCGATCTCTCCGGCCAAACCGCCATCGTCACTGGTGCCTCGCAAGGCCTGGGCAAAGCCATGGCCATCGAACTGGCTCGTAATGGTGCCAAGGTCGCTTGCCTGGCCCGCAGCGTTGAGAAGCTGGCGGAGACGGTCCAGGAGATTACGGCCGCTGGTGGCATCGCCGAGGCGTTCGCCTGCGATGTCAAGGACAAAACTAGCGTCGAAGGAACCATCGATGCCGTGGTCGCCAAATGGGAACGGCTGGATATCATCGTCAACAACGCTGGCGTCACGCGTGATACGCTGCTGCCGATCATGAGCGACGAACAATGGGACGAAGTCATCGTCACCAATCTGCGCGGCACGTTTTTGTTCTGTCGGGCAGCCTCCAAGCTAATGATGCGGCAACGCTACGGGCGAATCATCAATATCAGCAGCGTTTCCGGTCTGATGGGCAACGCAGGCCAAACGAACTACTCCGCCTCCAAGGCAGGCGTCATCGGCCTGACGCGCAGTTTGAGCAAAGAACTGGCCAAGCGCAATGTCACCGTGAATGCCGTGGCGCCGGGCTTTATCGAGAGCGACATGACCAAAGCCCTTGGGGACGCAATCCTGGGCGAAGTCAAAAAACGCATTCCTGCCGGACGGGTTGGCACGGCGGATGACGTCGCTGCAGCGGTCCTTTTTTTGGCAAGCAAAGCCGCGTCCTACATCACCGGCCAGGTCCTCACGGTCGATGGCGGAATGACCGGCTGATGCGATTGCCAGCCCCTTCGCGGGCCTACCTACCCCTGTTGCGAGAGTCCCGTAACCGATAAACTCCCGCATTGTGTCTTGACCAGCTTCACGAATATCCTCTATTCTGTCGGCTTGGTTTGTTGACCTAAACGTTTCATCTATCGTCACTTGGGGAATTTACCGGCGACCCGCGGGGTCAGGCCGGTCGATTCGTTTTTATTTAGGGAGGGCGCTCTAGTGGCTTCCGTCGCTGAACGCGTCATTGATATTGTCGCCGAGCAACTCGGCGTCGATCGCGAAAAAGTTCAACCCGAAACCTCGTTCGTCAACGATCTGGGTGCGGATTCTCTCGACACCGTCGAATTGGTGATGGAGCTCGAAGAAGAGTTCGACATCAACATTCCCGACGATGCCGCGGAGAAAATCCAAACCGTAGGTCAGGCGATCGATTTCATCGAGAAAGCGCAAAATAACTCTTAGCCCGAGCCAATAATGAAGCGACGAGTTGTCGTCACCGGTCTCGGTGTCGTTACATCGCTCAGCCAGAAGGTTGACGATCTTTGGAAACGCGTGCTCGCAGGTGAAAGCGGTATCCATCCGCTACGCCTGTTCGATACGTCGAACTTCAAAGTCCGCTTCGGCGGCGATGTATACGACTGGGATCCGAGCGAATATATCGATAAGAAAGAGCTGAAACGACTCGATCGCTTCACGCAATTCGCGTTGGTCGCTGGGGCGGACGCCGTTGCGGACTCGGGCATCGATTTTTCCAAAATTGATTCCTTCAAAGCTGGCGTCATTCTGGGCTCCGGTATTGGCGGTCTCCAAGAAATTGAAGACCAGGTCGAGCGTTTGATCACCAAAGGGCCTGATCGCGTTTCGGCGATGACCATTCCCAAGCTCATGCTCAACGCGGCTGGTGGAAATCTCTCCATTCGGTTTGGCATTCGCGGTCCGAATTACACCGTCGCCACGGCGTGCGCCAGCGCCACCAACGCCATCGGCGACGCCTTCAAAGCCATTCAATACGACGACGCCGACATCATGATCACCGGCGGCACCGAAGCGGCGATTACGCCGATGGGTGTCAGCGGTTTTCAGAATATGAAGGCGCTTTCCACTCGCAACAACGAGCCTGCCCGCGCCAGCCGTCCCTTCGATCTCGAGCGCGATGGCTTCGTCATGAGCGAAGGCTCCGGCATGTTGGTGCTGGAGGAACTGGAACACGCTAAAGCCCGCGGTGCGAAGATCTATGGCGAAGTACTGGGCTTTGGTGCCAGTGGCGATGCCGGACATATCACCTCGCCCGACGAACAAGGCTTGGGCGCTGGTCGCGCGATGAAGCGCGCTTTGCAAGACGCCGAACTCGAACCAAGCGCTGTCGATTACATCAACGCGCATGGCACTAGCACGCCGCTGGGCGACAAGGCCGAAACGCAAGCCGTGAAGAACGTTTACGGCGAGCACGCGCACAAGCTGAGCGTCTCCAGTACGAAGAGCTCACTGGGACACTCCCTCGGCGCAAGTGGCGGCATCGAACTGGTGCTGACGATGTTGGCGGTGCAGAACAACGTTTGCCCCCCCACGATCAATCTGGAAAACCCCGATCCGGCGTGCGATCTCGACTACACGCCCAACGTTCCCCGCGAACGCCCCGTCCATTTCGCCATGAGCAACAGCTTCGGCTTCGGCGGGCACAATGCGTCGGTCGTGGTGGGCAAGCTGCGGTAAGCGACTTCAACCGCAACTCTTTGCTTTCTTCAGCGCTCGCGTAATTCAACTTACCCCCTAAACCGACAGTTGCGCGCAGTGTTTTTGAATAATCAAAATCACTATCTTGACAGCACGCAAACTGGTATTAGAATCCCCTTCATCGCCGAAATTCGGCAAATCTGCTTCGTCTCTCGTATCTTTAGAACCTTCTATGAACAGCAAGCCATTCAAGAAGCCGACCGGCTTCACGTTGGTTGAGTTACTGGTGGTAATCGCGATCATCGGCGTGTTGGTCGCTTTGCTCCTACC
>JBGSHH010000457.1:0-1996 GCA_041752355.1 Pirellulaceae bacterium
ATCACGCGCAGAACTAAGCCGCCATCGATAACGAACTGCCGCTGCTGCGTTGTCCCACCGCGCCGCGCATGACCAAGTTTGGCGCCGACTACTTTCCTTGTACCGACTTTTATAACAACGGCCCCGCCATGAAAGCCTGCCTCGCCGCCGGCATTCGCCCTGGCAGTTGGGAAGGGATGTTGATTCCGCAAACCAAAGCCCAATACAAAGCGACCATCACGCATGCCGATGTGCGCGATGGTCTCTCCAACACGTTTCTCTATTTCGAGGATGCAGGGCGCCCCTTCTTCTACGACCACCAAAAGAAGCCGGTCCGGGACAACCGAGGCAATCACAGCCGGAGCAACTACGACACGGGACGCTGGGCCGATGCCGCTGGCTATTTCAATGTCCACGACATCTGCGGCAAACTCCAGATGATGAACTGCGGCAACGGCGACGAAGTCTTCAGCTTTCACGCCGGCGGCTGCAACTTCGCCATGGGGGATGGTTCCGTGCGCTTTGAATCCGACAGTATCGCCGGGGAGGTGTTCGTGGCGTTGTTTACCAGGTCGGGTGGGGATGTTGTGAGAAGGTGAGACCTAAGACCTAAGACCTAAGGCCTAAGACATAAGATCAATGCTTCAATACCTTATTCATCAACCACGCGCCCACCAACATGCACGCTAAATTTCCCAACCACACCGAGAACGACGGAAACGCGCCCGTCTTGGCTTGACCTAAGGCGAGCATGAAGAGGGGATAATACCCAATCAATATGGGTAGGAAGCACCAGAAGAAGTTCGACATGAAATCGGATTGGCGTCGCAAGACCGCCAGCGGCGCGCCGATGCACACAAACGCCAGGCAACTAAAGCCACTCGCCCAGCGTCGCCACGGTTCGGTATAAAGGCGATTCAGATGCGTGTTCGCATCGACCAGCACATACTCGCGATGCTGCCAGATATCGGTGCGCAAGCCACGAAAGTCGCCCGTGATCAAGGCGAAGGCGGCTTCGGCTGCTTGCGTCTCCTCGACGTTTTGAATGCGTTGTTTTTGCTGTCGCACCGCTTCACCAACTCGTCCCATCGGCAAGTGACTGGGGCTCGTCGATAACCCGCGCCGCGAAGCATCGGTGAGCGGAATCACGCGTTCAAACGTATCGGGAAACACCATCGACACCCGATCGCCTGCTTCCACCAGGCCATTGGTCAGAAAGATGCTGAGCGTGTTTTGATCCAGGTTCGATTGCAGCCGCGCCTCTTGCGCGATGATCGTCACCATCGGTGTATCGCCACCTGCGGCGAAGGTGATCGTGGGACGAATGAGTCGCTTGCCATCGACATCCTTCACGCTGATTGAAAAGCGATCGGTGCTATAGGTGCGCTGCGTGCGCAACACGCCGTAAGCGATTTCCTCGACCGATTGCATCACCACGCGCTGCAAGCCTTGATGGCCCCAACTAAAAGCGATGTCGTTGAGCCACACCGCGACCAGGCTCAACCCTGCTGCTAGCATCAGGCCCGGCACAATCACTTGCCATGGCGAGATGCCGAGCGATTTGAGCGCCACCACTTCATTGGCTGCCGAGATGCGACCATAGACACTACACACCGCGAATAGCACCGTCGCCGGCACCGCGAAGCAGAGTGCGTTGGGGAGAATGTACGGAATAAGCCGCAGGATGGGCCCTACGCCCAAGCCTTGGCGACTCGCTTCGGCCCCGACCAGCACCAGCACAATCAACAGCGTCAGCCCCGTCAAGGTCATGAGGAAGACCTTGAGCAGTTCTGCCAGGATGTAGCGGGTGAAGAGGGTCAAGGTCGTTAACCAAACAGCGCGGAGTCACGTTCCATCGAGACCATCGGCGCGGCATATGGTAGCGATTGAGGGAATGTGGGGAAAGGGGAACTGGGCGGAGTGAGGGTTCCGTCTTTGCCTTGCGTAGGGTGTGGCGAGGCACGAGCCGCACCAGAACCGACCTGCTGTCTTCTCCATCTTTCGGCGACCTGGGGGG